>DATHOI010000112.1:0-19552 GCA_035485095.1 Polyangiaceae bacterium
CGATCGCGACCTGCTTGGCTACTGTATTGGGTCTCGCGCTTGCCGGTCTGCTGACGCTGCCACGAATTTGGGGCCGTGAGCTGATCGATGCGGCCATCACGGCACCGATGGTGCTGCCGCCAACGGTTCTCGGCTACTACCTGCTCGTGTTGCTTGGCCGGGAGAGCGCCATCGGTCGCACGTTCGAGGCGGTGTTCGGCTCGCCGATCGTGTTCTCACGCGGTGGCGCGGTGCTTGCTGCGGCGATTGGCGCGCTGCCCCTGATTACGAGGGCATCACGTGCTGCGTTAGAGGGCGTCGACGCGAGGTTCGTCGCCGCCGCGCGCACGCTCGGTGCCGGCTCACTTCGCGCGTTTCTCAGCGTCAGCCTGCCGCTGGCCCGACGTGGCATCGCCGCTGGTGTACTGCTCGGTTTCGCGCGCGCGCTGGGGGATTTCGGCGTCACCTTGATGGTCGCGGGTAATATCCCGGGCCAGACACGGACTGCGTCGCTCGCCATCTACGACGCCGTGCTGTCTGGCCGCGATGCGGATGCGACGCATTTGGCGTTGATCATGACGGCGCTCGCGATGACGGTTCTGATTGGCGCCGGCTACTTGATGCAGAGGCGGCAGGGTGGCATCTGAGCTCGCTCTGAGTGCGCAGATTCGCATGCAGCGAGTCGCGCCGGGCGCGCGCTTCGAGCTCGACGTGCAGCTCGAGCTCGGGCCAGGTCTGAACGTCCTCTTCGGTCCGTCGGGCGCCGGAAAGAGCACGATTTTAGCGGTGATTGCCGGAATTTTGAGGCCCGAGGCGGGGCGCATTTCGCTCGCGGGTCGGACCCTGCTCGATGTCACGAAGCGGGTAGATCTGCCGCCCGAGCAGCGCCACGTTGCACTCGTGTTTCAATCCCTCGCGCTCTTTCCGCACTTGGATGCATTGGGCAACGCGGCGTACGGCGTACCGCGTGGCTTGGCGAAGCGTGAGCGCCTCGAGCGTGCCAGGTCCTGGTTGACGCGGATGCGCGTCGCACACTTGGCGACGCGTTACCCGAGCAGCTTTTCCGGTGGGGAGGCGCAGCGCGTCGCGTTGGCGCGCGCGCTAGCCAGCGAGCCGAGCGCACTGCTGTTGGACGAGCCGTTCTCTGCGCTCGACCAGAGCTTGGCGAGTGAGCTTGCTCTCGAGCTCACGGAGCACATGGCTGCGTTGCCGTTGCCAGTCGTGCTGGTGACGCACGACCGAAATTTGGCGCGTCGACTGGGGAAAAATCTGACGTTGCTTCGCGCGGGGCGCGTCGAGCAAACTGGGCTTGCGCGCGAGCTGCTCGCTGAACGCGACTGAGCTCACGGACTTTCGGACGGCATCTCGAAGGGCAAACCCGCTGGGAAGTGATCCTGCGGTTCGAAGCCGATGGTCTCGCGGGGACCGTCTAGGTCGTACGAGTCGCGACCGCCCGGGCCCACCGCGTACAGTACACTGAACTTCACGTCGGGAGCTTCGACTGCGGCGCTCATGAAATGACAGATATCGCGACGGCTGATGTAGTTGCGCATCATGGCGCGTTCCCGCATATGCAACGCCTCGCGCAGATCACGAACCATCCAACCGATGCGCGCGGCGATCACCGTGAGCGGGTACATCCGCGCGTACATCTCGCCCATTTGTTCGGCCCAGAGCTTGGTGAGCGCATAGTGGTTGCGCGGCGCAGTGTGCGCCGCGGTGCGTCGCTCTTGGGGGCCCGAGCTCCAACAGACCTGGACCGAGCTGGCGAGCACGACGCGCCGAACGCCCTGCTCACGCGCGGCGTCCAATACGTTAAAAACCCCGATCACATTAGGTGCAACCAATTCCAGGAATGGGGCGACGTCGGGCGTTGCCGCGAGGTGCACGATGGCATCGATGTTCGCGCACGCCCGTGACACGGCCGCGGTGTCGGCGATGTCTGCTACCACCTCGTCGTGGTCGTTCTTCCCGCTCGATATGCGGTCGAAGCGCCGCAGGGTATGGCCGCGTTGTGCGAGCGCCTCGCACACTGGTTTGCCGATCGCGCCGGCTGCGCCTGTTACTAGCACTCGCATCCCCTGCAATTTCTCATGGTTCGGCACAGCGATGTAGCTAGAATGTGCCTCTCCCGTGAGGTCGATCCGCAGGCTCCGTGTTTGGCTGTGGGCGTTTTCGTTTAGCGCCCTCTCGTGCGGAGGCGCGCCGAGCTTGGAGGCGTGGGTCGGCAAGCCAGTCCTGCCGAATTCCGCGGCGGATCCCGGCCAGCCCGTCCTGCACCGTTTGAACCGCGCGGAATACGACAACACGGTGCACGAGCTCTTGGGCACCGAGCTCGACCCCGCGGAGTTATTCCCCAATGACGATCACGGCTTTGGGTTCGACAACAACGCCGGGGTGCTGAGTATCTCACCGTTGCAATTTCAGGCGTACGATCACGCCGCAGAGGTGCTCGCTGCGGAGGTACTGGCGCCCGCTCCGAGCGGCGCCACGAAGCAGGTACTTCGAGGCGAGACCTTGAGCAGCAGCTTCGGTGGCCGCCGCGCCACGGCTTTCAATCTGGCGACGAATGGCAGCGTGCTCGCGAAATTCGAGCTACCAGCGCACGGTAAGTACCGCGTCACCGTGCGCGCGTGGGGCGAGCAATCAGGTCTCGAAGTGACGCGTATGCGCGTCAGCGTCGCCGGTAGAGAGCTGCTCACGACGAACGTCCCGAACGTTGTGGACGCACCGGGCAGCTTCACGCGGGACATTTCGCTCAGCGCAGGCGCGGCCGCCGTGGAGGTGGCGTTTCTGAACGACTACGTCGACCCGAAGACTCGCCTCGATCGCAACCTGTTGATCGATTCCGTCACCGTGGAGGGACCACTCGATACCGCGGCGGACGCCGCAGCTCGCAGGGCGCATGTCCTCATTTGCGATCCGGAGCGCGAGGGCGAACGCTGCGAGCGGGCCATTTTGGCCAATTTCGCGGAGCGCGCGTTCCGTCGCCCGGTCAAGCCCGAAGAAGTCGAGCGGCTGATGCGGCTCGTGCACGTGGCGACTGATGCCGGCGAGAAGGCAGAGCGCGGCATCGAGCTTGCCGTTCGCGGTGTCCTGCTCTCGCCCTACTTCTTGTTTCGCCCGGAGCTCGATGCGCATCCTGAATCGCCGATCGTACGACGGTTGGACGGCTACGAGCTCGCCTCTCGGTTGTCGTACTTCTTGTGGAGCTCGATGCCCGATGCGGAGCTGTTCCGCGCCGCGCGGAGCGGAGACATGGTCAGTGTGTCTGGGCTTCGCAAGCAGACCGAACGCATGCTCGCGGATCCGCGCTCGGTCGCTCTCGTCGACGACTTTGCGGGTCAATGGTTGCTGCTGCGAGCGCTCGACGACCATCAAGTGGATGCCAACCTGACTGGCTTCGACGACCAAACGCGCGCCGATCTGACTCAGGAAACGCGCCTATTTTTCCAGGACTTCTTGCAGCAGTCGCTACCAGTGGAAGAGCTTCTGACCGCGCGCTTCAGTTTCCTAAACGACAATCTGGCGCACTACTATGGGCTCGCGGCGCACCCCGGTCCGAAGTTCGAGAAGGTCGAGTTGGGCGGTATCGAGCGTGGTGGTCTGTTACGCCAGGCGTCGCTGCTCACGGTGACCTCGTTGCCTCACCGCAGCTCACCGGTGAAGCGCGGCAAATGGGTGCTCGGTCAATTGCTGTGCTCGGAGCCACCACCACCGCCGCCCGGTGTGCCGCAAATCCCCCACGAGGGCTTCTCGAAAGCGACGCTTCGCGAGCTGCTGAAGGCGCACCGTGACAAACCAGAGTGTGCGGTCTGCCACAACGTGCTCGATCCCATCGGGCTCGCGCTCGAGAACTACGACGCGGTCGGCCGTTTTCGCGACACCGATCACGGACAACCGGTCGATGCTCACGGCACCTTGCCCGATGGCACGGTGTTGAACGGGCCCGACGACCTCAGTCGATCGATTGCAAGAGACTCACGTTTTCCCGCGTGCGTTGCCGAAAAGCTCTACGTTTACGCGCTCGGTCGAGGGCTCGAAGCGCATGACCGCAACGAGCTCGATCGCATCCTGAAAGACCTGGGCGGTGGCGGCTTTTCCCTTTCGGATTTGATCTCGGAAATCGTGCAAAGTAACGGCTTCCGCTACCGTCGCGGTGAAGTCCCGAACCTCGGAGCCAGCCTGTGATGAAGCACAACCAGATTGCTCGGCGGCGTTTCTTGGGCGGTGCAGCGAGCCTCGTAGCGTTGCCGTGGCTCGCGAGCCTCATGCCGAAGCAAGCTTGGGCAAAAGGGAGCGCCCCCAAGCGTTTCGTCGCGTTCTACGTGCCGAATGGCATTCACATGGCAGCTTGGACTCCCGCGAGCACCGGAGCGGACTACGAGCTCACGCCAATTCTCGCGCCGCTCCAGTCGATTCGACGCAAAGTCTCGGTCGTGACCGGCCTCGCGAACGCCCCGGCGCATCCGGATGGCCCGGGAGACCACGCAGCGGGCACGGCCGGCTTTCTCACTTGTCGGCATGTCGTGAAGACGGACGGCGCCGGCATTCGTAACGGCACCAGCGTTGATCAAGTGGCGGCACAGGCGCTCGGCCGCGCCACGCGCATTGCCTCGCTGCAGTACGGCATCGACAGTGGTTCGGGGGTCGGCAACTGTGATTCCGGCTACAGCTGCGCCTACGTCAGAAACATCTCTTGGGCATCGGAGTCGCAACCGTTGCCCAAGATCACCAACCCAGAAGCCGCATTTACCGCGCTATTCGACGGTTCGGACGGTAAATTGTCGGCAGTCGAACGCGCGCGCCGCCAGCACTATCAGTCGAGCGTGCTCGACTACGTGCGCGGCGAAGCACAAGGTCTGGAACAGTCGCTTTCGACGAGTGATCGTCACAAGCTCGACGAATACCTAACGGGTGTGCGCGAGCTCGAGCGGCGAGTACAGGGCGCTTCGGGGGCGTCATGTGTTGCGCCCGGCGAACCGCCTGCGACCTTGCCGTATCCGGAGCACGTGCGTTTGATGCTCGATCTCACCGTGCTGGCGCTGAAATGTGACACCACGCGCATCGCGTCTTTCATGCTCGGCAATGGCGGCAGTCCGCGTTCGTATCAATTCTTGGGCGTACATGGTGGCCATCACGACATCTCGCATCATCACAATCGCCCTGAAAATCTCGATAAATTGCAGAAGATCGACACCTGGGAAATCGCACAGCTGGCCTATCTACTAAATCAGATGGACGCGGTCGACGAGGGCGACGGCACGCTGCTCGATCACAGCGCCGTATTCTTCTCCAGCGAGATCGAAGACGGTGACAGCCACTCGCACTACAACCTGCCAGTGCTGCTCGCTGGCGGGCTCGCGGGCGCGTTACCCATGGGCACGCACGTTCGAGTGCCGCACAACGCGCCGCTCGGCGGCCTCTTCTTGACGCTGCTCGCTGGGCTCGGTGTACCCGCAGCCCATTTCGGTGATGACGGCACTAGCCCCCTCTCACTTGGCACGGATCACCCCGAAACAGTGCTGGGTCGACCGATGCAAGTTCCTCTCGCGATTTGATTTTGGGCGTGGGCATTGTTCCCCGCGGGCAAGCTGCGCTAAGGACCCGGCGTGCCATCCGGAAAGTACGCTGCTTGGCTGGTCGATCTCGACGGAACGCTGTACACGGCGCGTTGGGTGCGCCTGGCAATGGCGGCGGAGCTAGCCGTTTTCGGCTGGTCCGCGGTGCGAACGCTGCGTCGCTTTCGGCACGAGCACGAGGCGCTGCGCGCCGAGCTGATCGCTGGTATCGCGCTGAGCGCCGCTCACATGAGTCCATTTGCAGCGCAGCTCTCGCGTACGGCAGCGGCACTGTCTGTCCTGCCCGAGCAAGTGGAGCTCGTGGTCAACGATTGGATGCTCGAACGACCGCAGAAATGGATCCGTCGTTTCCCCCGTTCCGGATTGCTCGCTGAGCTGCGGGAGTTTCGCGCGCAGGGCGGCCGGACGGCGCTCGTTAGTGACTACCCGGCGCAGAAAAAACTGCGCGCACTGGCCGCGCAGGATCTGTTCGATGTCGTCGTTGCCAGCGGAGAGGAACACGGTCCGCGCAACTTGAAGCCGGATCCGGAAGGATATTTACGTGCGGCAGAGTTGCTGAAGGTGGAACCGACGCGGTGTCTCGTGATCGGTGACCGCGACGACGCGGACGGCGCTGCTGCCCGCGCCGCTCACATGGACTTTCGCCTGGTTTAGGCGGCGCAGCCCTGCAACTTCGGCGTCCAGAGGGTGACGCGATTTCGTCCGCCGCGCTTGGATGCGTACAGCGCCTCGTCGGTGGCCTTGAACAGGGACTCCCAGCTTTGCCCGGCCAAAGGGAACAACGACGCACCAACCGAGCAGGTGACGCCGAGCGGACCGAGCTCGGTGTGAAATTTCGTTGCTTCGAGCTCGCTTCGGATGCGCTCCGCCAAGAGCAGTGCGCCGCGCTCGTCCGTCTCCTCGCACACGATCACGAATTCTTCGCCGCCGAAGCGGCCGACGGCGTCCGTGTCGCGCTTCACGCGCTTCAGTACGTCGGCGAAGCCCTTGATCACGATGTCGCCGACGTCATGGCCGTAGGTGTCGTTGACTCGCTTGAAGTGATCGATGTCGCAGATCAAGAGCGAGAGCGGCTTCTTGAAGCGCTGGGCACTCTTGATCTTCTGGGTTGCGACCTCCTGCAACGCGCGCTTGTTGAAGAGCCCGGTCAAGCCGTCCATCGTGGCGAGCTCTTCCAAACGCTTGAGCATGCGAGCGTTGGCCAATGAGACCGCGACGTGACTGGCCAGGACTTCCAACGTCGGCCGCACGGAATCGCCGAAAGCGCCGCGCCGATTGGAGCCGAGGACCAATGTTCCGAGCGCGCGGTCATGAACTAGCAGCGGCAAAACCAGGAGCGAAGGCATCGACGGCGGCGTCAGGCGTCGGGTGAACACGGTCTGGCGCGCCGGGTCGTAATCGCCGCGGTACGGCAACGCGTGACGATTGGCGACGACCATCGAGACCAAGCCCGAGTTGTGCTTGAACCGCTGGCCAACGAGCGCGTCTGCGCCCTCGCCGCTGACTGCGCAAATCTCGTGCTCGCTCGCATTCTTGTCGAACAGCGTCACGACTGCGAAATCGAAGGCTGCAAATTCGCGAGCGCCGCTGACGCCCGCTTCGATCACTTGGGCTTCGGTCGTCGCGGAGGCGAGCGCGTTTGCCGCTCGGTACAGTTTGCCTTGCTCGACCTTGGCGCGGTCCAGCTGCACGAAGACTCGCTCATTTTCAATGGCGCGCAGCACGAAGTGGGCGGCGGAGCGAAGCGTCTCTTCTTCTTCGGGTGAGAACGGCTCGCGTGACTCGCGGTCCACCACCAAGAGGCCACGCGCGTTGCCGTGGTCGAGAAGTGGCGCCGCGCACACCGCGCCGATGGCGGGCTTGCGCGTGTAGTACGGCACGTGGGCGCCCGCTTTCGGACCGGCGATCGCCAACAAAGAACCCTTGGCCAGGCTGGCGCCGAAGATGCCGTCCTTCGCGCTGAACGGGCCGGTCGCGATCGCATCCTCCATGCTCGACAGCTCTTGAATGTGGAGTTGAGTCTGAGTCGCATCGAGACCAAGTAGCAGCGCGGTCCGAAGACCGAGCGTGCGGCACAGGAGAATCAGCGCGAACTCGACGGCTTGGTGGATCTCGTCGACGCCCGAGCGGATCAGTCGGTCTTCGGCTTCCGGGCTGGGCACGCTCGCCCGTTCACCCGCCGCGCTGGGCGCGCCGAGCAAGCGATAAGAGCGCGCGGCGTCCTTCATTTTGCGCAGCTCGGTCTCGATGCGCTGCCGCGAGAGTGCGCGAATGCGGGCAATTTCTGCGCGGAACACCAACATGTTCAAGAACGCGAACACGCCCAATAGCGCCGCGTGAGGAATCAGGCGGTCGGTGTCGCGGCTGCCCCAAGCGATGAAGTTGAGCGCTGCCTCCATCAACACGGCGAACGCGATGGTGCCCACGGCGGCCAGCGGCCTGGCGAAGCTCGCGCAGATCATGACCAGCGCGTACACGGCTGGGTAGTACGGGCCGTCGAGGCCACCCGGCGTGTGCAGGATCACTCCGTAGGCAAGCACGACCAAGTGCGTGAACAGCTCCAGATCGAGGCGCGTGGTTTCGCTTGGCGTCAGGCTGCGCAGCCGCTTCAATAAGCGATAGCCGAGCGACACGCACAAGACTGCGACCACCGCGACGTTCCAGGCTAGCGGCGGGGGCTCGACCGCCCAAAAAATCAAGTAACCGCTGAGCGCGACGCTCAACGCTAGGCCGGAGCTTTTGGTGATCACTTGCTGCACCCAAAGGGCCGAGCGCACGAGCGGGTCCATGTCGTTTGGGCGTATCAAACGGCGCCCGAAATGGCCTACTTTTTAGGGACTTTTCCAATACTTCCGCCAGAAATCGCGACTGTACGAGAAGGTCGGATACGGTAGCTCTGATGCGCGCCGGCCTGCGTCTTCAGATCTTGCTGCTTCTGGGCGGGCTCTTGCTCTTGGCTTTCGTGCCGCTGTTCTACGCAGTCGCCACTTATGCAAGTTTTACGTTACGCCAAGTGCGCGAGACACACGCTCAGGCACTTGGACGCGCCGTAGCGGGCCATGTCTCGGAAGCGCGTGCTCACCGCTCGCCCGAAGAGCTCTTGAATTTGCTCGGCGCGGAGGTGGGAGCACAAGGCGTCGCAGCGATTGGCATCTATGGCGCAGATGGTCACCCCGTGGCGCGCGCGGGCGAGCCCTTCATCATCGATCTTCTGCCGCCGACGGTTCGAGCCGGTCGCGAAGCGGTGATCGAGCTCGAGCAGCACGCGGCGCTCGAAGTCGTCGTGCCCGGCAGTGACGGTGCCGTTGCCGCAATCTTGCGAACGGACGACGCCGCCGCGCGTGCTGCACCGCTCGTCCGCTTGCTTGGTCTCTATTCGTTGCTCGTGGGCCTGGTGTTGCTCGTGGCGGCGTATTTCGCGCTCACGCGGCTGATCGTACGGCCGCTCGACGCCTTGGCACGCGCCGCCGAACGCGTGGCGCTCGGGGCGCGCCGCTTCTCCGTGCCGCAGGGCGGCGCGCGAGAAATGGTCGATCTCGCCGCCAATCTACACATCATGACCGAGCACCTCATTCGCGAGGAGGAGGCGCTGCGCGCGAAGGTCAGCGAGGTCGAACGCGCGACGGTGAGGCTCGAGGAGGCTCAGGATCGCTTGATCCGTTCCGAACGCTTGGCCTCGGTGGGACGTTTGGCCGCGGGGCTCGCGCACGAGGTCGGCAACCCGATCGCGGCGCTGCTCGGTCTCGAGGAGCTGCTGCTGGAGGGGGGGCTCGACGCCACGGAACAACAAGATTTTTTGCAACGGATGCGCAAAGAGACCGAGCGTATCAACCGCATCTTGCGCGATCTCCTGCAGTTCGCTCGGCCGGGTGGAACGCACGAGCTCGCCGTGGCGCCGGGCAATGTCGCCGAGGCGGTGGCCGACACGGCCGCGCTGATTGCGCCACAGAAAGCAATGCGCGGCGTGGAGCTCGAGCTCAAGGTCCCTGAGAATTTGCCGCTCGTTTCGCTCGGCGCAGAACAATTGATGCAACTCGTTTTGAATTTGCTTTTGAACGCGGTCGACGCGCTCGACGGCGGGGGTCGAGTGCGAGTCGCCGCGGAGCGGCGCTCGCGCGGCGTAGAGCTCGTGGTGGAGGACAACGGCCCGGGCGTCGCCGTCGAGGTACGCGATCGCTTGTTCGAGCCCTTCGTGACGACCAAAGAGATCGGCAAAGGGACGGGCCTCGGGCTGGCGGTTTGTCGAGGCCTAGTGGAGGCCGTTGGTGGCAGCATCACACTCGACGTGAGCTTTACCGAGGGCGCGCGTTTCGTGGTCGAGCTACCCGCGGCGGGCTAGCCAAAGCCCGCACGGCAACGAGGTACTGATTCCGCGCGCCCGACGAATCCCCGCATTTGTCTTGATTTATGGGCCCTTTCGCGCCGGTCGCGCGGAAAAATGCGCCTGACTTCGTCGTTCGCTTGTCCATTCCGCACGAAACGGCGCAAAATGGCGTTGCTCATGCGTTTGGGTATCGATTTTGGCACGACGCGAACCGTGATCGCCGCGGTCGATCAGGGGCGCTATCCCGTCGCCGTATTCGAGACAGCGCAGGGCTATTCGGATTTCATCCCGGGGCTCGCGGCGAACTCGCACGGTAAGCTCGAGCTCGGCTGGGAAGCCGCGGCGCGTTTCGGTCAGAATCCCGATGGCGCGCTGCGCTCGATCAAACGCGCCGTCAGCCGCGTTTCTCCGGACGAGGTCTTTGCAGAGCTCGGCCTGGCTCAAACCAGCGCGGTAGAGCTCGTCGCGGCGTATCTGAGTCGCGTCAGGAACTTGTTGCTGGAGCAGAGCAACCTGGACATCTCGCCGAACGAGCCACTCGAGGCGATGGTCGCTGTACCAGCGAACGCCAGCACCCGTCAGCGCTACCTGACGATAGAAGCATTTCGCCGAGCTGGGTTCGAAGTCCTCGGCATGGTCAACGAGCCCACTGCGGCTGCGATCGAATTCGCCCACCGAAACTTGGGCACGATCGGTAAGAGGAGCCCCAAGCGTTACGTCGTCGTGTACGACCTTGGCGGCGGTACGTTCGATACGTCTGCGGTGTCACTCGAACATCGGCGCTTCGAGCTGATTGCGAGCGAAGGCATCGGCGAGCTGGGTGGAGACGATTTCGATCAACTGATCTTCGAATTCTCTCTGCGTGAGGCAAAAATCGACGCGCATTCGCTGAGTTATGTCGAACGCGCGAGGCTGTTGGAGCTGTGTCGCGAGGCAAAAGAGGCGCTCACACCGGCCTCGCGGCGCATGCTCGTCGATCTCGGTCGCGTGCTCCCCGGCGTCGAGCCAATCACCTTGGAGTTGACCGAACTGTATGAGGCGACTCGCCCGCTGATCGAGCGCTCCCTGGCATTGCTCGAGCGCGTGTTCGAACGCCTGGAAGCTCGCGGCATCGACCCCAGCGACGCGCGTCAACTCGGCGCAGTGTACTTGGTCGGCGGCGCGACCGCCTTTCCGATGGTCGGCAAGATGCTGCGCGAACGCTACAAACGCAAAGTGCAGCTCGCGCCGCAACCCCACGCTGCAACGGCCGTTGGTCTCGCAATCGCCGCTGATCCGGACGCGGGTGTGTTCGTGCGTGAGGCCATCACGCGTCACTTCGGCGTGTGGCGCGAGGGCGAAGACGGCCGCGAGAAAATCTTCGACCCGATCCTCGACAAGGGTACGGTGAGCGAATCCGGTGATTTCTTGATCGAGCGCAGCTATCGACCGGTGCACGCGGTCGGGCACCTTCGCTACCTCGAATGCAGCGAGCTCGGTCGGGATGGTCGACCAGAGGGCGACCTCACGCCGTGGGGTGACATTTTTTTCCCGTACGACCCGCGATTCTTGGGCGATCACGATCTCCGCGGTCGCTCGGCGGAACGCTGCGCGGACTTGTCCGAGCAAATTGTCGAGCAGTATCACTATGGTCGTGATGGCACGGTCACCGTGACCATCCAGAATCAAACGCGGGGCTATCAGCGCCGCTTCGTGCTCGGTGCGTCGGGCGAGCTCGCGCCAGGCTGAGCGCTCGCCGGCTCAGCGCCGCAATTGATCGACACTGACGGTCTCGTACTCGCGTTCGCGTAGGGCCTTCAAGATGTCGGGCAACGCGGCGATCGCTGCAGGGCGGAAGTCATCCCGCTCAGCCGCGTCATGGAGCAGCACGATGGCGCCGTCGACCAGATGTTCGAGCACGCGCTCGGTGACGCGCTCGGAACGAGCACTCGCGAGTCCGTCCAAACTGCGCACGGTCCACGCGATGACCTCGACGCCTGCTCGCTCAGCGCCACGAAACGTGAGGTGGCTGGCAAAGCCAATCGGTGGCCGGAAAAGCGTCGGCATAACGCCACAAGCGTCCAGAATGGCGCGCTGGGTGCGTTGAATCTGCTGGAGCGCGTAGCCCGAGGAGCGCAAGCAGAACAACCGGTCGTGCTGAAATCCGTGCACACCGAGAGTGTGCCCGGCGGCGTGAATCTCACGCACGACATCGGGGTGGGCGAGCACTTTATGTCCGAGTAGAAAGAACGTTGCACGCACGTCGTGCTCGCGCAGGATTTGGAGCACGGCGCGTGTCGTGACCGGGTGGGGACCGTCGTCGAAAGTGAGAGCCACCGAGCGAGAGCCGGCTTTGCCGCGCCAGAGTGCGTCGCCGTACATGCCACAGTGAGGCCACAGTACGCCGAGCGTGGCATACAAAAACAGGCCAGCGAAGGCCAACGCGAGCTCGACCGGTCCGGGCAGCGGTGCATGCAGCGACAGCGCGCACCAAATCAATGCTGACAGGCTTACCAGCCACAAGAGCGCACGCGCGAGAGGCACGTCAGTGTTTCTCGCGCTTGCGATCGACGTCGTCATGTTCCTCGTCAGACTCGTCAGGCTCGTCCGAGCTCGACGCATCGGACCGTTCGCTGTCAAATCGTCGTCGCTCCGCACTGGGTAGGGGGGGCGTGCGTGTCCCGTCATCGTCGAGCTCGAAGAACAGCGCGAGCAACGAGGTCACGGCCGGCACGGTCAGCGCCGGCAGGTGCCCGGCAGGCCCGGCGCCGAGCGAAAACGACGTCAAATCGACGGTCACGCTGAGCCAACGTCGTAGCGCGAATGACGCACCAGCTCCAGCGACCGCGCCTGCGGCAGCTTTCAGCAGCGCCTCTGTTTTAGCGTTGCGCGCCCAGATTGGCCGGCCCGCGACGAGTCCGGTCGCAAATCCGGCGAGCGCACCGAGTAGCAGTGCGACCGCGCCACCCGGCGAGGCAAGCCCGATGCCGCGCGCAGCCGCCACACCCAAGGCGAGCCCCAGCGCGAGCCCTTCGGCCAGCCCTAGTAGTAAGCGGCGCAACATTAGCCTCGAAGTACTGCGTCAACTTTTGCTCATCGCCAAGCCATAAACCGCTTCGAACGACCATTTCCCCCTGCCGCGCGCGGGCCGCCTCGGTGAGCGACCGCGGCGTGGCCTTCGTGTAACGTGCTGGGCGACCCGTGCTGTTCACGACACTCGCGTACGCCAAGTTTTTTGCTCTCGCTTTCGTCGTAACGTGGCTGTTTTCGGGAGCACGCAAGCTGCGCCTGCTGTTTCTGCTCGGCGCGAGCTACTTCTTCTACGCGCAATCTGGGGTGCGCTTTCTGGCGTTGATCTGGACCTGCTCGACCGCTGATTTCCTGCTTAGCCACGCGATCGGTCGAGCCTCCGAGCCCCACGTGCGCAGACGCTGGCTCGTGTTGACCGTCATGATGAACCTCGGCGTGCTCGGTTTCTTCAAGTACCTGAACTTTGGAATCGACAGTGCGGAGGCCGCGCTCGGAGCACTCGGTGTCCATCTCCCGCTCGTCGTGCTCTCTGTCACGCTGCCTGTCGGGATTAGTTTCTTCACGTTCGAGTCGATGAGCTACGTCATCGATGTGTACCGCGGCGACATCGAGCCGCATGACAGCTACCTCGAGTATCTGACGTTCGTCGCCTTCTTTCCGCATCTGGTCGCGGGGCCCATCGTGCGTCCGCGCGATCTATTGCCGCAGCTCTCGCGTGCGCCGCGTTGGGACGAGCGGCAGGCGAGCGCTGCGCTTCTGATGATCGCTACGGGGTTGTTCAAGAAGCTGGCAATTGCCGACTATTTGGGCCTAAATCTGGTGGACCGAGTGTTCGGCGCGCCGACACAATATTCCGCGCTCGAGTGCTACGTCGCGGTCGTTGCTTACGCCGTTCAAATCTACGCGGACTTCTCCGGCTACACCGACATTGCCATCGGTTCCGCGGCTTTGCTCGGCGTGCGCTTCCCTCCGAACTTCGCGGCGCCTTATCAGGCTCATGACGTCGTCGACTTCTGGCGACGCTGGCACATCTCACTCTCCACCTGGCTGCGCGACTACTTGTACATCCCGCTCGGCGGGAACCGGCGTGGTCGTGCTCGTACCTATTTGAACTTGATTGGGACCATGCTGCTCGGCGGTTTGTGGCACGGCCCGAAGTGGACGTTCGTCGTTTGGGGAGGGCTGCACGGCGTGGCCTTGGCCGTCAACCGTGCGTGGCGTGAGCACCGCGGCGTGACGGCGCCACGAACCGTCGTCGGTCGTGCGTTGGGCACGTTCTGCACGTTTCAGTTCGTGCTCGTCGCTTGGGTGTTTTTCCGCGCTGAAAACTTTCGCGCTGCGCGCGCCGTGTTCGGCGAAATGGCCACCCTCACCGGCTATCATCCGAACCTCGATCCGCGAGTTTTGGGCGTTTTGGGGCTCGGCCTAGGCATGCACTTCCTGCCCCAGAGTCTGGACGCCTGGGTCCGGGAGCGCTTCGTCGCCCTACCAGGAATTGCGCAGGGCCTTGCGTTGTTCGCGTTGCTCCTCGTGGTGCGTCGGATGGCGAGCGCTGCGGCCGTGCCCTTCGTATACTTCCAATTCTAGACGAGCCGTTCTACGACTGTAGCTGAGTGATGCGCTGACGCTCGAGCGCCGGCGTCGCCGTGACCCGAGGCGAAATGACCGAAGTCGACGAAGCCACCACGCAAGATACCGAGCAGCCCGCTTCAGCGGCGCCGGATCCAGAATCTCCACCGCCAAAAGGCGACGCGGAGTCCGTGGCACCCCCGCTCAACGCCGACGGTCGGGAACGCCCAGGGTTTCTCCTGGAATTCCCCGAAGATCCGGAATTGCAGCGGTTAGTGCGCGCGTTCGAGGCCGGCAACTACGAAGCGGTGCGCCGCGGTGCGCCGCGGCTCGCGGACGCGACTGAAGACCCGAAAGTGCGCGGCGCGGCGCGCGAGCTTCGCCGTCGCATCGATCCCGATCCGTTGATGAAGTACCTGTTGTGGGTGGCGATCGCGCTCTTCGTGTTCGTCGTCTGGTACACTTACGCGAACCACTCACGCTGATGCACCCACGCTGGTTCGAGCTTTGTTGTTTGTGCTGGGCCGTCGCGCTGCTCGCGATCACGGGGTGTACGGCGAGCGCCGAAAAGCCGCCGGAGGCGCCGGCCACGCCCGTTTCGGAGCTTGCGCGCTACGTGCCGTTCCAGAACGACACTGTCCTCTCGTACGAGACGTACATCGAGGACACGAATGAACGCGGCATCCTCGTGTTCGAGATCAGTCGTCCGCGCCCCGAGCTGGCCGAGCTCAGGGTCGCTGGGCAAGTGAGACGGCGCTACTATTTCGAGCCAGGCGGCGTGCGCAACGCACAAGGCGGCTACTTGCTGAAAGCACCGTTGGTCCTCAACGCCGAGTGGCAAGGCGACGACGGCAGCGTCAAGGTCACGTCAGTCAACCAGAGCGTGGACGTACCCGCCGGTAAATTCTCGGGCTGCGTGCAGACCGTGGAGGAAGCCAAACTTGCTTCGGCGACGCGCACGACCACGACCGTGTTTTGCCCCGGTGTTGGCATCGTAACGCTTCAAATCGAAGGCGAGCAGGACGGCACGAGCGTGTTGCAGCGGCTGAGCCTGAAATCTTTTGGCCCGCGCTTCGTCGCGCCTTAGCGGTCCTCGGGGCTAACCGCCGTCGGGGCTATCGAGCACGATGGTCTCGGCGACCGTGCACACGTGCTCGCGTGGCGAAAGATTGTAGGTCATCAACGTCAGGCCGGTGGCGTGAACCTCCAAGCTCGCAAAACCGCCGGTCCAGAGCTCGCAGTACAGAGCGTCGACCTCGCTGTCGTCCGCCCCAGTCGCGCCAGCGGCGCCCTGCGACCCGTCTGGAACCACACCGCCATCCAAGCTGGCGGGTCGACAGAAGACGACCTCGTGATCGGCATTCGGGTTCATCAGGCTGAAATCCTCCATGCCCGATCCGCCGTACGTCACGTGCACTACGGTATCTGGGGCGAGCGGCCCGTCGCGTAGCTCGAGCAGCACTTGGAAATCGGCGTGCGGTCCCGTGCAATCGGGGTGGTCAGGGCCACAGCCGATGGCCAATAGTCCAAAGAGCAAAGGCCAGCAGAGCCGGGATCGAGCCACAAAGCGGTTCCTATCGCGAATTTCAGAGCGCCGGTAGTCGAGCTCGGAAGACCCCAAATTGAGCCAGGAAACTCCGAGTTACTGCATCGCGATCCGCTACGCGCCGCGCCGCCGAAGGCTTCGACGCGTTCCGTCGCTCTCGGCGACCATCAACAAAAAAGAAGAGGCGGACTCCGTGAGGAATCCGCCTCTCTTTACCGAACTTTGTTAGGGAGCTCGGTTGCGGGACTCAGAAGTCGCCGCCGCCCATGCCGCCGTGGGCGTGACCGCCGCCGCCAGCCGGAGCTTTGTCTTCCTTCGGCTTGTCGGCGACGAGTGCCTCGGTGGTGAGCATCAGGCCCGAGACGCTGGCCGCGTTCTGGAGCGCCGAGCGCACGACCTTGACCGGGTCGATGACGCCGTCGGCAACCAAGTCACCGTACTGGCCGGTGCCGGCGTTGAAGCCGAAGTTGCCTTTGCCCTCTTTGACCTTCTGCACGACGATCGAGCCTTCTTCGCCCGCGTTCGCCACGATTTGGCGGAGCGGTTCCTCGATCGCGCGGCGGATGATGCGCACGCCGACCTGTTGCTCATCGCTGAGCTTCAGTTTGTCGAGCACGCTTTGCGCGCGGAGCAGAGCGACGCCGCCGCCGGGGACGATGCCTTCTTCCACCGCTGCGCGGGTGGCATGAAGGGCGTCTTCGACGCGCGCCTTCTTCTCTTTCATCTCGGTCTCGGTGGCCGCGCCGACCTTGATCACCGCCACGCCGCCGACGAGCTTCGCCAGACGCTCTTGGAGCTTCTCGCGGTCGTAGTCGCTGGTGGTGTTCTCGATCTGGTTGCGGATCTCTTGTTGACGACCCTTGATCTTGTCCTTCTTGCCGGCGCCGTCGACGATCGTCGTGTTGTCCTTGTCGATCTTGACGCGCTTGGCTTGACCCAGATCCGTGATGGTCACGTTCTCGAGCTTGAGGCCGAGCTCTTCCGCGATCACCTGGCCGCCCGTGAGGACCGCGATGTCCTTGAGCATTTCCTTCCTGCGATCACCGAAGCCCGGCGCCTTGACGGCCGCGCAGTTCAGAGTGCCACGGAGCTTGTTCACGACGAGCGTCGCGAGGGCTTCGCCCTCGATGTCCTCGGCGATGATCAAGAGCGGCTTCTGCTGACGAGCAATCGCTTCCAGAACCGGAAGGAGATCCTTCATGTTCGAGATCTTCTTCTCGCTGAGCAGAATGTACGCGTCTTCGAGCGACGCTTCCATGCGCTCCGGGTCCGTCACGAAGTACGGGCTGAGGTAGCCGCGGTCGAACTGCATGCCTTCGACGACGTCCAAGGTCGTCTCGGCGCTCTTCGCCTCTTCGACCGTGATCACGCCCTCTTTGCCGACCTTTTCCATGGCTTCGCTGAGCAGCTTGCCAATGGTCGTGTCGCCGTTCGCGCTGACGGTACCGATCTGCGCGATCTCCGTCGGATCTTTGGTCGACTTGGCGCTCTTCTTGAGCTCCTCGACGATGGCTTCGACGGCCTTGTCGATGCCGCGCTTGATCTCCATCGGGTTGTGACCGGCGGCGACGAGCTTCGAGCCCTCGCGGAAGATCGCTTGCGCGAGCACGGTGGCGGTCGTGGTGCCGTCACCGGCGATGTCGCTGGTCTTCGAGGCAACTTCGCGCACCATCTGCGCGCCCATGTTCTCGAACTTGTTCTCCAGCTCGATTTCTTTGGCCACGGTCACGCCGTCTTTGGTCACGGTCGGCGAACCGAAGCTCTTCTCGATGACGACGTTGCGACCACGCGGGCCGAGCGTCACCTTGACAGCGTCCGCGAGAGCGTTGACGCCGTTGAGGATGAGGTTACGAGCGACTTCTTGATAAACGATTTCTTTGGCAGCCATTTTCTATATTCTCCCGATCACTTTTCGATGACGCCGAGGATGTCGTCTTCGCGCAAAATCAGAGCTTCTTCGCCGTCCAGCTTGACCTCGGTACCCGAGTACTTGCCGAACAGAACGCGATCGCCGGGCTTGATGTCGAGCGCGCGGACCTTGCCGTCCTCGAGCACCTTGCCGTTGCCGACAGCGAGAACTTCGCCTTCGATCGGCTTCTCTTTGGCGCTATCCGGGATGATGATCCCGCCCTTGGTCTTTTCTTCTTCTTTGACGCGCTTAACGATCACGCGGTCTTGCAGAGGTCGGATTTTCGTCGCCATGTGGATCCCTCGATCGGGTGTGGGTTGGTCTTCCGAGGCTCAGCGCGGTCGATGGCTTCAGCTGGGGTCCAAAAGGGGGCAGTTGTGTAGACCCTCAAAAAACCACCACCTGACAGCGTTCGACGTTACTAAGTCCCTGAATTCACTGTGGTTTCGAGTTAGCACTCAAGCAACGCGAGTGCTAACAACGCGCCCAGAACTTAGCCAGCCGCCATGGGCTGTCAAGGGATCGACAGGGCGATTGGCAGCTTCCTGGCGAAATACGGGGGCTAGCACGGCGCTGCCAGTCGAAGATCGTAGGGCTCCGTTGGCAGCCGCGCAGCGAGAGTGCTGAAGAAGCGCTGGGACGCTGCGCACCTGTGTAGCGGTTTGCTTCGCCTGGAAACACTTCACCCCGTAGAGTGTATTTCGGTGCAGGTTTCCCCGGAAGCCTTCGATGTTTTTGGCTCGACGTTTCGCACGTCCAGTGCGGATGTCACTCGAAGGCCCAATGAGGCGCTCTTGCACAGCCATGGAAGGAGCTTTGCATGAGTGCGGATATGCGCGAGTCACCACCCGATATCGACCTGGCCAGCGACCTGCAGTCGTTCTTTCAGCACTTGGTAGACGACGCCGTGAAGACTCAACACGTCGCGGCAACCGAGGCCGCCGAGTACTACTTGGCGGGTCTGCTCGCTGACTATGCGAAGCCGGATCGCTTCGAAGCCGAGACTCTCGATCGGCCATTGACCTTGCTATTGGATGAAGCCTTGCATGCCGCCGGGCGTGAGCGCTTCGAGCGCCTGCGCTGCCTAGGTGACGGAGTTCTGTACACGAGCGGCTTCTTCGCGGACCACCTGTCGACGCGCGGAGTCGAGCTCCGCTACGTGCGAACACTGGGCGCGCGCGCCTACGACAGCGCTGCAGTCATGCTGCGGCAGAACGCGCACGACGGGCTAGGCGCGCCGGACGTGTTCCGCGAGCTGGCCGACAATTTCGCGATGTTCGCCGAGGTCGTGGCGCGCGTCGCGGACGTGCTCCACGCAAACTCCGCGCACAACTCCGACCGACAGGTGGTGCGCATGTACGAGCGTTGGGTGCGGACCGGCTCGGCTCCGCTTGCCGCCGCGCTCGCCGGCTGCGGTTTGACGCCGCAGCGAGGACACGGCGGCCTCCATTGAGCCGCCGAAGACAGCGCGAGCTGCGCCGCATTCAGCAACGGCTTGAGGGCATTTATGGCTTGGAACGCGCGCCGAACGTGACGCGTTTCGTGCGCGACGGTGAGCTCGGCAGCCGTGAGGTAGTGCTGCTTCGCGAATCGGAAGACGAGCTTGAGATCGCGCTCGTGCTACCGCCCGAGTC
>DATHOI010000113.1:0-5047 GCA_035485095.1 Polyangiaceae bacterium
CCGACAACGCCGCCGGCATGCGGGACGCCGTGCTGCACTTGATCACGGTTCACGCGCGGCGCCAGATCGGGTTTCTGCGCGGCCCGACCGACAACGTGGAGGCGGAGATTCGTTATCGCGCGTATCGCGACGCGCTGGCAAAGTTTCGCATTCCGTTCGATTTGAATCGCGTCATCTTGGCCAATTTCGATGACGACCAAGGGCGGGTGGCCATGGCCGAGCTGCTCGACCGCGGCGTTTCGCTGGACGCGCTGGTGGGCGCGAATGATCACTCGGTCTTGGGTGCGCTGCGGACGCTGCGCGAGCGTGGCATTCGCGTGCCGGAGGACATTGCCATCGTCGGTTTCGACGACAGTGAGGAGGCCCGCGGCGCATCCCCGAGCTTGGCGACCGTGCGCCAACCGTATTGGGACATGGCGGAACGCGCGCTCGACTACCTCGCCGATTCGTTCGAGCATGAGATCTCGCCGCGCCACAGCCTGCTCGCCTCGCACTTCGTCAAACGGCGCTCGTGCGGCTGTCTTTCGGAGGGTGCGCCGTCCGAGACTCAGCGCGCGCTGTCTGCCGATCCATTGCCCTTCGAGGCCGCCTTCGCGCGGCGACGCCAGGAGTTGTGCGCGGAGTTGGCGCGAGCCGAGCGCACGTCGCGCGTGAGCGGCCCGGAAGGGTGGAGCGATCTTTTACTCGATGCCATACAGGCCGCCGTCTTGGGCGCGCCGGATCGCGAGCTATTGTCCGTGCTCGACGACATGCTGGCCCGGACGGCGGCGGCAGAGGGCGACATGGGAGCTTGGCAGCATGCCGTGTCGGTGCTGCGTCGGCTCATCTTGCCGTGTGTCATGAGCGACTCGCGGCTCTGGATGCGTTTCGAGGACATGTGGCAGCGCGTGCGCGTGCTGCTGGCAGACGCAGCCGAGCGCGAACAACGCGGTCTACGTCGGCAAGCCGAGCACTCGGCGGGTATCTTGACCGACACCAGCGAGTCGCTCATCACGTCCTTCGACGTCGAGTCGCTTCCGCGCGCGCTGGCCGATCGCTTGCCTGCGCTCGATATCGCATCGGCTTATGTCGCGCTGTATGATGGTCCGGGCCGCCCCGCGGACGAATCGCGCATGATCGTGGCCTATGAACGGCGTAAATTGCAGGACATTCCAGCGCTCGGCGCGCGCTTTCGCACCTTGGAGCTGGTGCCGACGGCGCTGCGCGGCGAGCGCCGCAAATCGGTGGTTGTCGAACCGCTGTTCTTCGAAAATCACCAGCTCGGCTTCAGCGTGCTCGAGCTAGGCCCGAAGCGTCGCGTGGTGTACGAGCTGCTTCGCGAGCTGATCAGCGCGGCGCTGCGCGGCGCCGAGCTGGTGAGACGAGTCGCCGAGGAGGCCGGCCAGCGCGAGAAGGCCGAAAAAGAGCGCCTCGGGCGCGAGCTCGATATCGCGACGCACATTCAGACCTCCATTTTACCCCGCAACCTAGTGGTCGAGAATCTGGACGTGGCCGCGGTGATGCTGCCGGCAGCTGAGGTCGGCGGCGACTACTACGAGGTGCTACCGGGCCCGGGGGGCTGCTGGCTCGGCATTGGAGACGTTGCCGGTCACGGCCTTCGCCCGGGGCTCGTGATGATGATGTTGCAGAGCGTCGTGGCGGCGCTACTGCGTCGGGACTTCGATGCGGCACCGAGTGACGTTTTGCAGACCGTGAACGCCGTATTGTACGAGAACGTGCGCGAGCGGCTCGGTCAGGACGAGCACGCGACTCTGACTTTGCTGCGCTACTTTCCGACGGGCAAGCTCGTGTTCGCTGGCGCGCACGAGGAAATCGTAATTTTTCGGGAGAAAACCGGAAAATGCCAGCGCATCCCCACGCTCGGGACTTGGGTCGCGGCGACGCGCGACATCCGCGCTGCAACTGAAGATCAAGAGGCGCAGCTGGAGGACGGGGACGTGCTCTTGCTGTACACGGACGGTGTGATCGAAGCAGCCGACGCCGCAGGTCAGGAGTACGGGCTCACGCGGCTGTGCACGGAGCTCGAACTTACGGCAGGACAGCCCGTGCTCGAGATTCGCGATCGCCTGCTTTCTTCGGTGCGCAGTTTTCTACACGAGCAGCACGACGACATCGCATTGCTCGTCGCGCGCCACCGGAGACCAGCGCCGTGACCGCAGACGTTCCCTCAGTGACGCTCGGGCCGCCGGCTGACGAGGGGGAGCTCGTGGCACGCGCGCGCGCGCTGTCCGGCTCGACGCTGGCGCAGATTGCCGAGCGGTTCGCGTTGGTCGCCCCTCCGGACTTGCGCCATGCCAAGGGTTTCGTGGGCGCGTTGATCGAGCGCGCGTTGGGCGCGACCGCCGGCTCGCGCGCGGCTCCAGACTTCGAGGCCTTGGGCATCGAGCTAAAGACGTTGCCCGTCGACGCGCGCGGTCGAGCGCTCGAATCGACGTTCGTGTGCACGATTCCGCTGATGGAGATCGGGGAGGTCGAGTGGAAATCGTCGCGGGTGCGCCGCAAACTGAACCGCGTGCTCTGGGTGCCGGTCGAAGGGGAGCGCGAGATCGCCGTCGCCGAGCGGCGCATTGGTGAGCCGCTTTTGTGGTCGCTTTCACCCGAGCACGAGGCGCTGCTGCGCTTCGATTGGGAGGAGCTCGCGGGCATCATCGGCCGCGGTGACGTCGAGACCATCACCGGTCATATCGGGCGGTGTTTGCAGATTCGTCCCAAGGCGCGGGACTCGCACGCGCGGCGACGCGGCGTCGACGTGGACGGCGCGCGCTTTTCCGCGTTGCCTCGCGGTTTCTACCTGCGTGCGACCTTCACGAGCGAAATTCTGCGCCAGAACTACGCGCTGTAGCGCGCGTCGTGTGCCGTCACTGCGCTTCGTCCGGCAGCGGCGAGACGCCGACGTGCACGTGATCGTGATGATCGGCGTTGTCGTCGGGCGTCAAATACTCGTGAAACAGGCCGCTATTGTGAAAACGGGTGGCGATCGCATTGACCACGGGCGCGTCCGCCGACAGCTCCGTGCCGAGGCCTTTGTGGAAATCTTGCTGGACCTCGTAGTGCGCACCGAGCCGAGTGAAGCCGTGCATGTCGATCGCGAGGCCATAGGCGTGCAGGCTGACTCGGCCCTTGTTGCTGAGCCGGTACACGTAAGCGCCGGAGAAGCGCACGTCGCTCACGCCCAGCGCGGTCAGCTCGGGTCCGACCAGATCGAGGGCCAAGACCAAACGGCAATCGGCGATCAGCGGACCGTTCGCGCCCGTGTAGAAGCGAACCCCAGCGATCGGGCCGTCCACGACGACCGGGGTTTTCACGCCCAGCTCGTGGTCGACCGGGTGAAAGGGGACGCCACGTTCGTTGAGGCGCGCGAGACACAGAGCCCCACCGGGGAGCACGCCGCGTAGGTCGTTCCGCGTGCGGGGTCGCGGGACATCCCCCATTTTCGCGAACGGCGATGCGGCCGTCGGCGCCGCGCCCTTGATAGGACTGAACTGAGCGGGCGCCTTGCTCGGCGAGACTGGCACCGGTGCGCTCACTGTGACGGGTGGCCAAGAGTAGTTGGCGGGCACGATCCAGCCCCCGGCGGCAGCCTGCGGATAGCTCACCTCGGCGGTCTCGTGGGCGCAGCCCGCGAGCGCGGACAGCGACGCCAGCAGCAGCAGAGACGGGACTCGAGCGATCACGCGCGAAATTGTGGCAGGCTCGTCCGGCAACGGGCCAACAATCGTGCAATCCGCGGCCAGCCGCCCGCGAAATCCGCGGTGATCTAGCGACCGAGCTTGTTCACGAGGTCAGCGGCCTCGTCGCGGTCGATCTCGAGCGCCTCGGCAGCCTCCAAAATCAGCTCACGCTCGCTCGTGCGAATGATGCCGTCGGCGGCCGTGACCTGGATGGCCAACGACAGCGCGACACGCCGCGCACCTGCATCCGGCAGGCGCGCCTTTACACTCGCCAAGCGCGCCTCGCGCCCTTCGCGCTCGAGCGCCTCATTGGCCTCTTTGACTAGGGCATCCAGCCGTACGTGTGCGATCCGCCCGTCAGTGAGCGATTCGACGCTCTTCAGGAAGTGCTCACGCTCGATGTCGCTGAAATCGCCATCGGCGGACGCGGCGAGAAACATGACCTCGACCAGGGCTTCGACCTTCGCGTCACCCAGCGCACGCACGTCACTGCTGATCCCGCTCATGGCATCGGACTATAGCGATTGTCGCGGAGTATGCCTATGGCGCCGCGATCAGGCGTTGCTTCCGCGATCGGGCTCGTCGATCAAAAACGGGCTGTGTGTGAGCTGACGTATGACTTCGGTCGCATAGCTTCCCGAGGGAAGGGAAAATTCGACCTCGAGCCGACCGACGGCGGCCCAGCTCAACGAAAGGTCCGTGATCGGCGCGATCAGGTCACGGCGTGTGCCGGGCGCTAGGCGCGCGAGCTTGTCCCGTGCTTCAGAGCTCAAACCAAGCTCTGCAATGCTCGCGTCCTCGAGCGCTGCGGCATCGGCGCTCGCCGGACGCGCTTTTGGACCGAAGATGGGACCGGTCAGATGAATGTCACCGCTCGCCAGGCGCGGCGCTTCGCGCTCCGCGTCCTCGACCGAGAACATTGCGCCAGCACCGTCGAGTCGAACCACTTCGCCCGTGAGTAGGCGATCCAAGCCGAGCGCGCGGCGCGCAGAAAAATAGCGATTGAAGACCTCTGCCTGAATCACGCTCGGGTACAGCTTGGTGAGAAAGCGCGGCAGACCGTGGAGCTTCGCTCCCTCGCGCAGCCAGCCGAGCGCCTGCCCGAGCCCATCGCCTCGCCGGCCAAAGCGCTGGCCGCCGAAATAGTTGTATAAGCCTCGACTCTTCAGCACTCCGCCGATGGCAGAAGCCTTTTCGAGCGCTCCGGTGTCCGGTGTGTCGAGGGTGATTCGAAAGCGATTGCCCAGTAAATGCCCGGTTCGAAGCTTGTTCGAGTGGCGCGACTCCTCCAGCACCACGATGCCATCGGGCAATTGCCATTCACTGGGCGGTCGCGCCTTCGACGGTAAGGACAGCCACTGCGTGGTGACGGCGTG
>DATHOI010000114.1:0-22183 GCA_035485095.1 Polyangiaceae bacterium
GTTGGGTCGGGCGTTGCGGATGAACCGAGCGCGCCCGACGCTGCACGCACCTCGCCGACGGAGCTGTCCTGTGCTGACGGATCCGGCGCGGCGCCCGGCGGCTCGAGCCGTTTTCCGCAACCGAGGCCGAGCAAAGCCAGAATTAGAACGGGCCTTCGCAGCATCTCGCGGCTCGCCGCTTAGCACGATTTTCGCGCGACACGAACGCGGGCTCCAGGCATGCTGCGCGCGGTGCGGATTCCAACAGGCTTGTGGAAGCTCGGTAAGGAAGTCGCGCGCCACCTGTTGCGGCGGCCGGTCGTCGGCATTGCGGCCCTGGCGCGGACTCCGGACGGTCGTTACGTGCTGATTCGCCGGTCCGATTCCGGAGAGTGGGCGCTGCCCGGCGGCACCCTCGAGTGGGGTGAAACCCTACGCACTGCGATTGAGCGGGAGCTGCTCGAAGAGGCGGGCACGCGCTTAGTCTCGCTGGGCGAGGTCATCGGCGTGTATTCACGACCTGATCGGGACCCGCGCTTCCACGCCGTGACGGTGGTGGTGGACGCGACGGTCGCCCCGCCGTCGCACCCGCCGGACAACCCGCTCGAGATTTTGGAAGTGCGCACCTTCAGCGAGGACGAGCTGCCGCAGGTGCTTTCACACGGCATGACCGAAATGCTGCAAAACGCCCGGGTCGGACAGCGATTTTGGGAGTGACGCCCGCGCCCTGAGCAGGCGAGGCAGATCGCGGTCGGCGTGAGAGGTTGCTATGCTGCAGCCTGTCATGTCTCGTTCTTGGTCACTGCTCGCGCTGCTGTCGGTGCTCTCTTCCGGCTGCTCGTTGTTCAACTACGTGCAGGTCGAGCCGGTCGCGACTTCATTTCAGAAGCCGAGCAACGTCGCGGCCTACGTGTCGGTGACTGACGGCAAGCAGCCGGTGACCGAGCTGCGCTCGGAGAATTTCCAGATCTACGAAAACGACCAATTGCTCACCAGTGAGGACACGCACCAGACACTGCTCGGCAAAGAGCTCGCGGCTTATCATCACACGGTCTTGCTCGTCGACATGAGCGGCGAGCAGAGCGCGGACGACAGCTTGGCTCGCGCGGTCGGCTCATTCGTGGAAACCGTGCGCCGCACGCAGCCGGTGAGCGTCTTCGTCTTCGACGGCAGCCCGAATTTACGCTTCGTGGCAGATTTCAGTAAGAGCCCGGACGGCGCCAGCGCGGACGTGCACGCGCTCGCGAAGATGGGCTCGAGTGACACGTCCCGCAATCTCAACGGTGCCGTGGTGAACGGTCTGAAGGAGCTCGACGCGCGGCTCGCCCAGCAGCGCCGCACGGTGAAGGTCGGCACGTTGGTCGTGTTCACGCGCGGCCCAGATCTGGCCGGCCGCGTCAGCGAGAGCGATACCGAGAAGGCGCTCGACGACAGCCAGGACAACGTGCTGGCGCTGAGTATCGCCGAGCAAGCGGGGCGCGCGCTCGACACGCTGGGCAAGAGCGGCACCGTCAAGGCGCAGAACGCCGACGCCGTCGGCATCGCCTTCGAGGAAGCGGCCACGAAGACGCGCGACTTGTACGACAAGTACTATTTGCTCGCCTACTGCTCGCCCGCGCGCAGTGGGACGCGCCGCCTGAAGGTCGAAGTCCACTACCGCGACACCGAGGGCAACGAGAAACATGGCTCTTTCAGCCAGGACTTCGAGGCCTCGGGCTTTGGCCCCGGGTGTAATCCAGAGAGCGTGCCGCGCTTCGTACCCCAGGTGGTCGCCAAGCCGACCGAGCACGCACCGGCAAAAGGGGCGAGCGCGGCGGACTCGAAGTCCGACAAACCCGACGCGTCGAACAACGGCGCGGACTCCGGCAACAAGCCCTCCACGGACGACGACGGGAGCGTCGCCCCGCCGCCGGACAAACCCGGCTACTCGCACTGAGCTCGTACGTAAGATGCCCGACACACCTGCTCCGCCGCGCGAGCTCGTCGAAGTCGTCGACGAAGAGCGGATCGTCGAGCGCGGCACCGCGCAAGTGAACTGGTTCGTGCGCCAGAACGACGGCTGGGTGCACGTCTCGGCCTGGCCAGGTGCGCGCTCCGAGCGGCTGGATGCTGGAGCAGGTACGGTTTGGCAATCGCGCACCGAGCTCGACGTGCCGCGTGGCACTCGGCTGATGCGCGTCGAGTCGCGGCCGAGCTCATATGCGCGCGGGGAACCGCTCGATTACCTGACCCGCGGCGCGCCCAGCAAGAGCCGCAAAACGCGGCGCAACTACTACGCCGTTGGTCGCGCCGGCGCGTTGCTGCCGTCGAGTGACCCTGGATGATCTTATAGCGCTGCTGAAAATCTCGAGTCGAAATGCGCCCGCCCCGTGGCCAAAACATGCCGACTAATGTGGCATTCATACGCACCCGCCCGCAATATTGCGGTTTCTCAGGGATTTCGAAAGCGTCCCGGCGGCCCCTTTAGCCTATTCGTCGCCGGCCGTTGTAGTGGGCATGGTCGTCTCGCTGACCCAAGCCGAATTGGCGCAACCTACGGGTGCTCCGTCGAGCGGCGCTGCCTCGGGGGCTGCGCCGGGGTCGGGCGTTATGTTGGTGGGCTCGGAAGAGCCCGAGTCGGGCGAGCAAACAGACAGTGGCTTCAAAGCGTCGGTGCTCGTGGTGGACGACGACCCCGACGTGTTGCGTGGCGTGTGCCGCTTGCTGCGCAGTCAAGGTTACAGCGTGACTTCGACGAACAACGGCGCGGAGGCGGCCAAGTTCGTGCACGGTCGTTCCTTCGACGTCATCGTCAGTGACATCAAGATGCCGGGCATGGATGGCATCCAGTTGCTGCGTGAGGTGCGCGAATACGATCTGCACGTGCCCGTGGTGCTCGTCACCGGCGAGCCTGCGGTGAGCACGGCCGTGCAGGCGCTCGAGTACGGCGCATTTCACTACCTGACGAAGCCAGTCGACACGGATGCGCTCGCGCGCGCGGTGGCCAAGGCCGTGAGCATGCATCGCATGGCGCGCGTCAAGCAGCAGGCCGCCGAGCTGCTTGGGCATGCGGGCGCCTTGGGCGCGGACCGCGCCGGCATCGAAGCCAGCTTCGAGCGCGCGATGCAATCCTTGTGGATGGCGTACCATCCCATCGTCGATTGCAGGCGCCAGATCATCTACGGTTACGAGGCGCTGCTCCGCAGCAATGAACCGAGCTTGCCGCATCCGGGCGCCGTGCTCGACGCCGCGACGCGCCTCGGTCGGCTGGATGCGCTGGGCCGGGCGATTCGTGATTTGTCTGCGGCGCCCATGAGCAACGCGGGCACCGAAATGCTGTTCGTGAATCTGCACGTCACGGACCTGATGGATCCGTGGCTCAGCGCGCCCGAGGCGCCGCTCTCGAAAATCGCTAGCCGCGTCGTGCTCGAGGTCACCGAGCGCTCGTCTCTCGACGAGGTCAGGGACGTGCGCGCTCGTGTGGCCGCACTTCGAGAAATGGGCTTTCGCATCGCGGTCGACGATCTCGGCGCGGGCTACGCCGGGCTCACCAGCTTCACGCTGCTCGAGCCGGAAATCGTCAAGCTCGACATGTCGCTCGTGCGCGACGTACACAAGAACTCGACCAAGCAAAAGGTCATTCGCTCGATGACCGCGCTGTCCCAAGACATGGGCATGACCGTCGTCGCGGAAGGCGTCGAAACCGTCGAAGAGCGGGACACGTTGATCGATCTCGATTGTGATCTCCTGCAGGGGTTCTTGTTTGCTCGTCCGGGCAAGCCCTTCCCCGAGGTCAAGTGGTGAAGCTTGGCGCGGGACCAAGCGAGCTTGCGAGCGGGCCGTCGACACCTCGCACTCCGAGACCGGTCTACCCCGAGCCCGCTCTCAAGGGCGATTCGCTCTCCGCGCCGCGCCTGCGCCTGAACTCACTGTCGGACAACGCGGAGGCCTTCTTCGACGAAGTCGGCACGATGGAAACCTCCGTGCGCAGCACGGATTTCGGCGCGAGCCCGTCGGGCGCGCCGCTGCGCCGCGATCGCGCGGTGCTGCTGCGTATGGACGGCGTGAGCGCCGGGCAGGTCGTGAGCGTCTCGCAAACGCCGTTCTCGATGGGCCGGCATCCGACCAATCAACTGCCCATCGACGACGACAGCATCAGCCGTTTCCACGCGCGTTTCACCAGCGAAAACGGCGAATTTTTCGTGGAAGATTTGGAGTCGCGCAACGGCACCTTCATCCAAGGTAAGCGCGTGACGCGCGCCGCGATCAAGGACGACGACTGGGTGCAGCTCGGCGCGCGCGTCGCGTTTCGCTTTACCCTCACCGACACTCGCCAAGAGGGGTTGCTGCGCAAGCTGTACGAATCGAGCACGCGCGACGCGCTGACCGGTGCCTACAATCGGCGTCACTTCGACGACCGATTGCGCGCCGAGATCGCCTTCGCGGTGCGGCATGCCACCGACTGCGCGTTGATCGTGCTCGACCTCGATCATTTCAAGCGTGTGAACGACACGCATGGCCATCCGGCCGGTGACGAGGTGTTGCGCAACCTGGCCGCGATCGCCGGCCGTACGTTGCGCACGGAAGATGTGTTCGCGCGCTTCGGCGGCGAGGAATTCGCCGTCATTCTGCGAGGCTCGTCGACGCGGGGCGCCGGGAGACTGGCCGAGCGTTTGCGAGAAGCCCTGACCGTGAGCCACGCGACTCACAATGGTCGCGAAATTCCGGTCACTCTGAGCGCTGGCTGCGCTGCGCTCAGTTGCTGCGCGAAACCCAGCCCTGCGGAGCTCTTGTCCCTGGCCGACCGCCGGCTTTATCGGGCCAAACAGGCCGGGCGCAATCGGGTAGTCGCGAGCGACTGACTCTGCTACGAGTTCCCCCGTCTTAACGGAGGCAAAGCGTGGCGATCGATCTCGATATTCTGAAGTCCGAGCGCGACAAGCTCAAAGAAAGCTTGCGCGAGGTCGAAGGCGAGCTGCGCAAGCTCGAAGCCCAGCTCAAAGTCTTGCGCCAGCGCGAGATCCAAACCAAGCGCGAGATCGAAGCGGTCTCCACCCTGATCGACATCAAGGACTCGCGCGAGCCTAAAGCGGAGCCTAAGGCGGACTGAGCAACGGCGCGGCCGTCGAGCGGTCCGCGCACACGAACGCCGCCGCCTCGACCTGTGCCGTCACGGCGCGCAGCAGGTGCTCGCCGGTGTCGGTCAAGAAGATCCGCCACGCCCGCCCCGTCAGATCCGGGCCGCGACTCACGAGCCACCTTCGCTCCAGCGCGCGCATCACCAGCGACACACTGGCTCGACTGAGCGCAACGCGCGCTGCGACCTCGTTCTGGTTCACCGCGTCGTCACTTTCGCGGATCAAGTCGCTCAGCGCGTCCAGCACCAACCACTGCGTGAAGGTCAGCCCCGTACCCGCGAGGCTCGACTCGACCGCCGCGCGCCAACGCATCGCCCGCCACCACTGCGCCTTCAACGCGCCCATGAGCGGCTCACCATCCGACTCTCGCTCCACCTTTCCCGTCCTGATCCCCAATCGGCCAACGCAGACCGCCGTTTCTCTCCAATCCGAACTTCCACGATGCGGCGAACGGCCAAAAGGGGCGAGGGGCGAGGGGCGAGCGCTGTCGGTGCGTCGGAATGGGCGCCTCTTCATTTCAAATCTGAAGTCTAAGGTTAAACATCAGGCCGGCTACGCACTCGCGGCTCCTTGGTGGCGGCATGCGTTTATCCGCGGCCGCGCGCGATGCTCATTGGCGAAGTGGGCGAGTGGCGCCTCTTCATTTCAAATCTGAAGTTTAGAGTTAAACATCAGATTTCGCTGCGCGGGGGAGTGCGCGGCGAATGTCTTTGGCAGATTGCCAGAGTCGAGGCGCGGTGGGCAGGAGGCGCAGTGCCCACGCCCAAACCCAATTGCGGCGTCCGAACGGCGAGCGGCCTGCGGCTCGAGCGGGTCGGCTTGCGGCTCGAGCGGGTTAGAGTTTGGTTTCGCCGAGGTCGAGGATGCGGGCGAATTGGGCGGGGGTCGCGGGGACGACGGAGAGGCGCGAGAGCTTGATCAGCGCGAAGCCTTCGAGCTGTTTGTCGGCTTTGATTTGGGCGAGAGTGACTGGGACTTTGAGCGCCTTTTTGGGCGTGATTTCGACCGCGGACCAGTCGCCTTCTTTGGCGGACGCGTCGGGGAAGGCTTCACGCGCGACGGTCGCGATGCCGACCACCTCTTTGCCGACGTTCGAGTGATAGAAGAGGACGAGGTCGCCTTTTTTCATGGCGCGCAGGTTGTTGCGCGCGGTGAAGTTGCGCACGCCGTCCCAGACCGCCTTCTTGTCGGCCTTGAGCTTGTCGAAGGAGTAAACGTCGGGTTCGCTTTTTACGAGCCAATGTTGCATCGCGTGTTCCCTCGCCAGTTACGCTGCGACGTCGGCTTTCGGTCGCGACGCGCCCGGGCCGAGCAGCCGAGAGAGCTCAGTCTTATCAACGCTTTCGTGCTCGAGTAAATAGCCGACGAGCGCGTCCATCTCGGTTCGGCGTTCCGTCACGACGGCCTCGGCGCCGCGTTGCGCCTCATGCAAGATGCGCCGCGTCTCTTCTTCGATTTTGTGCACGGTGGCGTCGCTCGTGCCGCCTTCGGTCGCTAGCATTTGGCCGAGAAACGGGTGCTCGGTGCGGTGCTCGTGGTACACGGGGCCGATCGCGTCGCTCATGCCCCAATGCGCGACCATCTTGAAGGCGAGCTCGGTGGCGCGCTTCAAGTCGTTCTCTGCGCCGGAGGAGACTTCGCCGAGTAGCACCTTCTCCGCGGCATAGCCGCCGAGCATCACGTGCAGTCGATCGATGGCTTGCGGGCGCGTCAGCAAGTGCTGCTCACCGCCGGGCGCCGATTGCGTCACGCCCAGCGCCATGCCGCGCGGGATGATCGTCACACGCTCGGGCGGCTCGGCGTTGGGCGCAAAATGCGCGACGACCGTGTGCCCGGACTCGTGCACCGCGACGCGCTTCTTCTCGAACGAGTCGAGCTTGGTCTCGCGCGGATCGCCGAGCACGATTTTGTCGTAGCCCGCGCGGAAGTCCGAGTCCTCGATGGCTTCGGCGCCGCGCCGCGTGGCAAAGAGCGCGGCCTCGTTCACGAGGTTCGCCAAATCCGCGCCCGAGAAGCCAGGTGTGTTCGCGGCTTGTGCTTGCAAATCGACGTCGGCGCCGAGCGGCTTGTCGCGAGTGTGAACCTCCAAGATCGCGCGCCGCGCCGCGAGCTCTGGGCGGTCGATGAGCACGCGGCGGTCGAAGCGACCGGGGCGCAGTAGCGCCGCGTCGAGCACGTCGGGTCGATTCGTGGCGGCCAAAATGATCGTCAAATCATTGCGACTGAAGCCGTCCATCTCGCTCAAGAGTTGATTCAATGTTTGCTCACGCTCGTCATGGCCACCGCCCATGCCGGTACCGCGTGACCGCCCGACTGCGTCGATTTCATCGATGAAAATGATGGCCGGCGCGACGCGCTTTGCTTCCTCGAACAATTCGCGCACGCGCGACGCGCCGACGCCCACGAACAGCTCGATGAACTCCGAGCCATTGATGGAAAAGAATGGCACACCCGCTTCACCCGCCACCGCGCGAGCCAATAAGGTCTTGCCAGTGCCGGGCGGCCCAACCAGCAGCACGCCTCGCGGCACTTTGCCGCCCAAGCGACGGAAGCGGGTCGGCTCGCGCAGAAAATCGACGATTTCGCGCAGATCTTGTTTGGCTGATTTGAGCCCCGCGACATCGTCGAATTTCACGCTCACTTCGGCTTCCTTCTCGAAGCGGCGGGAGCGGCCCTTCATGATGTTCCCGAGCGGACCGCCGGGCCCCATCATGGTTTGCGCGCGGCGCGACAGCCACACGCCCACGCCGATGATGAGCACGAGTGGCAAGAGGCTGATCAAGAGTTGAATGCCCGCGGGCTGGTCCTCACTGCGCACGTCGACCTTGACGCCCTTCTCGCGCAGCAGCGGCAGCAGATCGCGATCCTCCTGTTCGGGAACCATGCTGCGGAAGGTGCTGATCTTGTGCCCTTCCACGTCCGTGGCTGCCTTGAATTTGCCGAGCACGTTCTGACCGCGCAGCGTGACCGACTCGATCTTCTGATCGCTGAGCTGTTGATAGAAGCTCGTGTACGCGATGGCTGGCTGTGTGTCGGTATCGCCGGAGAAGTGCTTGTACAGCCAGAACCCGCCCAGCATCAGGGCCAGCACTACCCAGCCGCGGTAGCCGGAGCGTTCGGGAGGAGCGGACGGCGGCAAGCTCGATCGCGGCTCGGGCGGGGGTCGGCTGCCGGGGGATTTGGGCATGTTGCTGAGGAGAAGCTAGTGACCGCGCCCTGGTTTGTCGAAGGGCGAAGGCCCGCTCCGGGGCTTCGAGCTGTTTATGCCTATTACGGCTATACGTGCGCGCAGTGGCCAGCGTCTCGACGCGGACCGTGGGCCGCGCTAGTGTGGCCGTTTAGCCTGACCGTCATGACATCGGAAGCGGCCACCGCAGCCGACGAGCATCCGCTCATCGGTGAGACATTGAGGGGGACATATCGCGTTCTCCGGACCTTGGACCAGGGTGGGATGGGTCTGGTCTTCGAGGCGGAGCATGCTCGCTTACGTCGGCGCGTCGCGGTCAAGGTGCTGGCCCGTCATTTGGCGTCGGATGCGCAAGCGCTCGCGCGCTTCAACCGCGAAGCCGAGATCATCAGTCAGCTCGAGCACCCGCACATCGTTCAGATTTTGGATTTCGACACGACCGAGCAGGGCGAGCCGTACATCGTGATGGAGCTGCTCAAGGGCGAGAGCCTGTCGTCGCGCTTGGAGCGTGACGGCTGCCTGACGATCGTCGATGCCGTGCGCATCGTGCATCAGGTTGCGTCCGGCTTGTTCGCCGCGCACCAAGCCTCGATCGTGCATCGTGATCTGAAGCCCGCCAATATTTTTCTGAACGACATGCCGGGTCAAGGCATCGTCGTCAAGCTGCTCGACTTCGGGATCTCGAAGCGCATCGGTGTGGGGCGCAGCTTGACGGGTGAGTTCGACGTGCTCGGCACGCCCGACTACATGGCGCCCGAGCAAGCCCTAGGTAAGACCGCGAGCGTCGACCACCGCGGCGACCAATACGCCCTGGCGGTGATCGCCTTCGAAATGCTGTCCGGGCAAACGCCGTTCTCGGGTACGGATGTGATGGACGTGCTGCAGAAGGTGGTGTCGACCGAAGCGCCGTCGATTGAGCGCTTTGCTCCGCACGTGCCGCTCGCGGTCGCGGCCGTGTTGAAGCGCGGGCTCGAGAAAGAGCCCGAAGCGCGCTACGGCAACGTGCTCGATTTCGCGCAAGCGCTGACCACCGCCTGCGACTGCACGTTGCCACCGCCCGCGGAGGTGATCGGCGTCGCGCGCACCGTGCCCGCGTCCGGAAGCAGCCCGACGGCGCGTCATGTCACTCCCGACGTGCGCAGCTATCATCCCGGCGAGCGCTACCAAACGGGCCCGCAGCGCCGCGCCGCCTCCAAGTTCGGCAATGCGTCCACGCTCTCGGGGAGCGCCAGCTTGCTCGACATTTCGCGCGCTCTGGAGCAAGCCCGCCAAGCGCTCGGCCTCGGAGATCTGAACCTCGCGGTCAGCTACGCCGAATCCGCCCTGCGCGTCGCGGAAGGGTTCGACAACGCCGAAGCGCAACTCCTGATCGATCGCGAAGAGGTGCTGATTGACCGCATCCTCGAGACGCGGCTCGGCTCACTCGAGCATCGCTTGAACGTGAAGGTCGTGCCCTCGAGTCAGGACGCCAAGGTTTCGCCCGAACAAGCCTTCTTGCTCTCGCGCGTGGACGGCGGCGTGACGGTGGAAGAAGTGCTGGATCTCTCGCCGCTGCCGCGTCGGGATACGCTTCGCCTGCTGATCGAGATGCTGCGCGACGACCTCATCACCGTGCTCGGTAACCACGAGTGACAAGCGCGACTGACCGCTCGCTTGAGCCGCGCGGCTGAGCCGTAAAAAGCCCTTCCCTCGAGCGTTGCAGCGGAGGTACCCTCCGCGGTTTGGGAGGTCTTGAAAATGTCTTTGTCTGCACGCGCCGCTGGTTTGAGCGCTTTGTTCGTGGGTTGTGCCGTGGTGATCGCCGTCGGCTGTAGTGATTCGTCGAGCAAGAAAGTGCGCGGCGCAGGGGGCGGCACGGGTGAGGGCGGCGAAGCCGGCGAGCCGAGCGGCGGTAGCGCGACGAAACCAATCGGCGGCGCGGGCGGCAGCGCGGGCAGCGGCGTGATCGGTGAAGCAGGCCAAGCGCAGGGCGGCACCACGGTGGTCGGTCAGGCGGGCGCACCGGCCGCGGGCGCGTCGTCAGAGGCCGGCGCATCGGAAGGTGGCGAGCCGAGCGCGGCTGGCGCGGGCCCGCTCGCTTGCGTCAGCTCGGGCTTGGTCGACACGGCTACGATCCCGGAGCAAGAGATCCAAACGGTGTGCCGCGGCGCGCTCATCGACGCGACCCTCAGCGCGCAGAGCACGGCTTCTTCCTTCACGTGTTGCGGCGCGTTCGACGCCACGAGCTCGTTCACCGTCACCGGTATTGGTGAAGACACGGGCGGCCTCGTGTCGTTCGTGGTGCCGGCGGATGCGCCCGGCGGTAACCAATCAGTGTCGCTGGTTTGTTCGGCAGGTCCGGTTAGCGGAGGCCTTGGTGTGAACGTGGTGGATACGCTGCCGCCCGTCGTGACCGGAGTCGCCAATAGCCTCATTTACTCGGGCGATAACCTGGAAATCGACGGCAGCAATCTGAGCGGCGTCAACAATGTGACCGCCGTCGCAACGGGCAATCCCAACATCACCGCTGACTGCCTCATCGACCCCGACTCGAGCACTGACTCAGCCCTCATCTGCAGCTTCGACGGCGACATTTCGATCGGCGACTACTACCTCGTGGTCGAGCAAGACGACTGCGGCATGGCCGTCAACGCGCCCACCATCACGGTCCAGCAATCGCTCTGAGCTCGTGACAGCTTCGTCGTGGCGAGCCCGCGCGCTCGTCTTGACGTCGCGCGCGCTCGCGCTATATCCTGCGCTCGTCGTGATGCACCTCGCCCTCAATTGCCGCAAGCTTCAACCGGCTATTTGGGGCGGGGGTGTGCGCGGCTGAGCTAGTCTAGTCGCAACCACCCTCCCCCGAACCAGGCGGAGGGTGCTCGATCAGCAGCTCCAACCGACTGGCGAGGCGGGAATCGAAAGAGCCGCCATGTTGACCCGTCGCAGTGCGCGTCCGAGCCCAAGCTTAGCGCTGGAACCTCCAAGTACCGGCGCCAGCTCCAGCTCCAGCGCAGCCGAGTCTGAGGCGCTGTTCACGCCGCCGTTCGTGCTCTTGCTGTGCGTGTATTTCTGTTTTGCGCTGTCTTACTCGACGTTCTTCTTGCTGCCGAAGTACCTGACGCGCGAGTTTCAGGCCAGCGCGGGCCTGGTCGGCGCGATCGCGGCGCTGGGCCTGCTCGCGGGCGTCGCGGCCACGCCGCTGATTGGCGCGCTGATCGATCGCGGCGTGCGGCGGCCGTCGATCACGTACGGCGCGCTCGTGCACGGCCTCAGCGCTTGCGCCTTCGCCACGCTGCACACGATTTCGGCGCCGCTCTACCTGCTGCGTCTCATTACGGGGGTGTCGTACGCGTTGGTCTTCAACGCAGTCGTGACGCTCACCGCGGACTTAGCACCCCCAAAAAAACTCGGCCAGGCCCTCGGTTTGTGTGGCGCGGCCGGCATGGCGGCGAACGCCATCGCGCCCGCGATCGCCGAAGAGATCGCCGATCTTCGGGGTTGGGGGTTGGTATTTCTGCTCGCCGGAGGTAGCGCACTGTTTTCGGCGCTGCTCTCGCTCGGCATCCGCGAACCACGCGCCGTAGCGCGGACAGCCGCGCAGGCAGACGTTGAAGTGACGCCCAGCGCCTGGAGCTTGGCGCGCGATCCGGAGCGGGCCGGCGCGTTCGTGTGCAGCGCGGCCGCGGGCGCGGCGTTCGGCGCGCTGTTTACGTTTACGCAGCCCTTCGCGCTGTCCCTCGGCGCCAACAAGGTGAGCAGCTTTTTCGTGGGCTACACGCTGTGTGCGCTCTCGGTGCGCGTGGTCTTGGGCGGGCTCGCCGACAGGCTCGGTCGGCATCGGGTTGCGTTCGGCGCGCTCGTGCTGTACGGCCTCGTCGCCTGCATGACGACCGCCCTGCGTCCCGAGCTGCTCTTCGCAGTGGGCGCCTGTTTGGGTTTGGCGCACGGCTTCTTGTATCCGTCGCTCAACGCGCTCGCCGCTGAGGGCGTACCGCGCGCCCGGCGCGGCGCGATCATGAGTTACTTTTCTGCCTGTTTTTACGGCGGCTTTGCGCTCTGGGCGATCGGCGCGGGCGCGCTCGCGAAGGCCGTCGGGTACCCGCCCGTGTTCTTGGTCAGCGCGCTCTTGGTGTGGAGCTCGCTGCTCTTCTTGCCGCGCAACCCGCGAAGTCTGCGCGCGTGACGCTGAAGACGCGCATCCTGCTCAATGCGTTCACGGCCAGCTTCGCGGCCGTGCTCTTGCAACGCGGGCTCTACTTTTTTACTCACGATCTGCTCGGCTTCAACCAAGCGCAAAACCTGTGGTTCGCGCTGCTCTTCGGCGTCGCGTACGTAGGCGGCGCGTCCGCAAGTCACTCGGTTGCCACGCGCCTCGGCGAGCGCCGCGCGCTGCTCACGGTGCTGCTGCTCTTGGCGCTCGTGCACGTCGGTTTGGCCAGTTTTCCGAGCGCGCTCGTGCTCACTGTCGCGTTCGCGCTGATGGCGCTCTTGCAAGGCGCGATGTGGCCCATCTTCGAGAGCTACATGAGCGCGGGGGAAACGCCGCAGAGCTTGGGGCGCGCGCTGAGCCGTTACAATATCGCCTGGGCGCTCTCGGTTCCGCCGGCGCTTGCGCTGGCCGGGCCGCTCATCGCGTCCGGCTCACCGCGTTGGTTGTTCGTGGTGGCGGCCGCGCTGTACGCGTTGATTTGGCTTTCGTGCCGCACGTTTCCGGCGCGGCCCGCGCACTTGGACGCCGGCCACGCGGCGCGCCCCGACGCCGCGGTGCTCGTGCGCTTTCGCGCGCTCTTGATCGCCGCGCGCTTCGCGATGCTCGAGAGCTACATGCTGCTGTTCTTGCTCGCGCCGCTGATGCCCGAGATCATGAAGAGCGTCGGCTTCGGCACCGCGGCTGCCGCGCGCGCCTCGAGCTTGCTCGATGTCGCCCGTTTGGGCTGTTTTATCGGCCTATTTGCGTACAGCGGTTGGCACGGCAAAAAGAGCCCCATTGCGCTAGCGATCGCGTCACTGCCACTCGGCTTTGCGTTGGTTTTGTTTGGGCAGAGCGTGGCCGTGGTCGTCGCGGGTGAGCTGCTGTTCGGCGCAGCCGCGGGCTTCTTGTACACGGCCGCGCTGTACTATGCGCAAGTCGTGCAGAACGCTTCGGTGGACGCTGGCGGCGCGCATGAAGCCTTGATCGGAATCGGCTACGCGCTGGGGCCCGGCGCTGGCTTGGTCGGAACTGCGCTGGCTGGTGGCGCAGGGCCGGGCAGCGCTGCTTATGTGCGCGGCATGTCGGTTGCGACCTTGCCGTTGATCGTCGTGTGCTCGGCCGGCGCCTTGTGGCCCCTCTTGCGACGGCGCTGAAGCACGGGGCCGGCTTCGGCGCGGCCACCGCGCGGTGAAGGTTGAGTTTTTTAGGCGACTGATCGCGAAATATTTTCCGATGTTTAAACTTAAACATCAAAAACTCGGCGAGGCGCGAACCCCACGGAAATTAGCTCAATCCGAGCTCTGCGACCGTGATTCGAGCTACCTCCGCCAACGCCGCGACGAGTTGCTCGGTGGGCGCGCCCGAGCCCATGGCGTAGGCGGTGATGAGCAGGGGCGCTGTGCCGGGTGGCCAGGCGATCGCGATGTCACTCGTGGCGCCGTGCTCGCCCGTGCCCGTCTTGTCACCCGCTCGAAAGCTCGGCGGCAGGCCGGCGCGCAGTCGGGTGAGCCCAGTCTGCGCGGCGCTGAGCCACGCGATCAAGCGAGCGCGCGACGCGGCACTCAGCGCTTCACCGAGCAGCAGCTGCGCTGCGCAGCCGAGCATCGCTTGCGGGGTCGTCGTGTCGCGATCGTCGCCGGGCAGGGCGCTATTCAACAGCGGCTCGGTCCGGTCGAGCCTCGACACCGTGTCCCCGAGCGTACGAAAGTAACGGGTGAGTCCGGCGGGGCCGCCCAGTGTGGCGAGCAGTAAATTGGCCGCGGTGTTGTCGCTCACCGTCACTGCCGCCTCGCACAAAGCCAGCACACTCAGAGCGCCCTCGGCCACGTGCGCACTGCTGACCGGCGCGTATTCGAGCAACGCGGACTCGTCGTACGCGACGCGGCGCTCGAGCTGTTCCGCACCCGCATCGACTCGCGCCAGCACCGCGCCCACCAACACCAACTTGAAGGTGCTGCACATTGCAAAGCGCTCCGCGCCTCGATATTCAAGCCGCTGCCCCGTCGCCGTGTCCAACACCGCAACGCCCAAACGCCCGCCGATCGCTCGTTCCAGTCGCGCGAGCTTCGCCGTCGAATTCGACACGCTGACTCCAGCAGGCGCCGCCTTTACCGGAGCTACCGGCGCAGGCGCAGGCCGGCTCGCGCACGCCGCGACCCCCAACGGCAACGCGCCCGCACACAACACCAAACGGCGACTCAGCAGCCCTGCCCGCTCTCGCTCGTCCGCCACAGCGCACACGTTACCACGCGCCATTTCGTTTCTCCGCGCGCGCCGGGGCTTGAGCACCGCCCCCGAACGTGACAGCCTCCGCCGCGCAAATCCCGCCCGCCCCCGTAGCTCAGTTGGATAGAGCAGGGCTTTCCTAAAGCCAAGGTCGCAAGTTCGATTCTTGCTGGGGGCGCTACCGCTATTCTCGTAGAAACAACTCAAATACGGCCGAATCCGTTGCAGTTGCGGCACGACGGTGGAGCCCGCTGATAGGACGGAACGCGACGCGATAGGACGCTCTGGGACGTGGGCTGGGGCAATCGGAGGGCAACGGGCGAGCGCCCAGAACGGGCAGTGTCGTCGCGGGGCTGCCGCGGGTAAGCCTTGAGACTCGCGGCGACCGGCCAGTGCGAGCTCCGATTGGCGCGTCCTTTTGCGCGTTTTCGAGCAACGCGACTGCAGTCAATTGCTCGCGCGCTCGACCTCCTCTTGCGGATCGGCGGATCGCGCTGCGATCTCTGAGCGCATACAGCTCCGAATTGTACCTCGTGCTGCGCAGATTCTGCGCTGCCCGTGCTGTTCTTGGCCGGTGCCTCCTGCCAACGCGGGCACAAGGACAGGCCAAAAGCATTGGAGAGCGTCGAGCGAGCGGCGAGTCGACGCCCCGGTATGCCGAAACTTTGCTGGAGAAATCACCGCTGGCGCCATTCGCTACAATGATTCCATTGCTGACCGGCCATTGGCTCTGTGCGGCTTGCAAGTAAGCGTTTTGCGTTCAAGTCCACTGACAAACTGTTGCCAACCTGTACCGCGCCCGGCGCAACTGCGCTCCGAATACCGAGGAACCCACTCATGCGAATTTCGTCGATGGCTTGCGCTTTGGCGCTTGCGGTTACTCCAGTCGTCGTCGCCTGCGGCACGACGAGCGGCAGCTCTGGCGTCGACTCCAGCTCGTCTGGAGGCTCTTCTTCGGGCTCAACGTCCGCGGGCTCGACCTCAGTTTCGACGTCGGGTTCGTCGTCGGCGGGTTCGACGTTCGGAGACACGTCGTCATCCGCGGGTTCGACGTCGTTTGGAGGCACGTCATCCGCGGGTTCGACGTCGCTCGGAGGCACGTCGTCATTCGCGGGTTCGACGTCGTTCGGAGGCACGTCGTCGGCGGGTTCGTCTTCTGGCGGCAGCGGCATCGCCGGCAGCGGCGCGGGTGGCGGCAGCGGCGGGAATGTCTTGGCCGCCTGTACCATCGCTGGCGGCTGTCCCAGCGAGCCTGCCATCAACTGCGCGTACGCCAACTCTGCTGACGATCCCCTCGCATCGCCGAGCCCGAGCAAGTACGACATCTATGACGCCTGCCTCGTGGGCGCATTGGCGGCGGCTGGCTTTCCGGATCCCTGGGTAGGCCAGCTTTTGAAGGGTCAGGCGCTGCAGGAGGGCGGCTCAATCACTCCGTCTAGCAGCAACGGCGCGGCCTCCGATCAATGCGGCGGCCAGAACTGCGGGATGTGGGCGATCAGCGCTGGGGCCATTTCCGGCGACACCATGGCGGGAGGGGTGTGCGGCACCACTGCCAAAGACCCACTGACGGGCAAGGTCGACTACTCGCATAGCTATGGGCTCTTTCAAGACACACCGGGTTGCGAGGGCACATTTTTGATCCCCACTCTGCCGGCTGGCTATACGTGCACGGGCACGGGCACGGCCGACATAGTTCCCTGGAGCATGACGCAGAAGTCCTTTTACTGCGAGAGCGAGGCATCCCTCGGGGTGCAGGACCTCACCGGCAAAACGGTCAAGGGTGTCATCGACGCGGTGATGGATCCCACGGACCAGTACTACAAGCTGTCGATCTTCAATCCAGCCTATAACCTGTTCGTTCATATGACGTACACGTTCGTCCAGGAGTACGCACAGGCCAACGCGACCGCGACGGGCTGCGACCCATACCAGAAGGTATACAAGGTCGTGGCCTCCTGGTTGAACGGCGACTACAGCAACGACTGCAACATCCCCACGGGTGGCGGGCAGGAGGGGGACGTGAAGTACGTCCAAGAAGCCCTCACGGGCTACAAGACGATCTACGGGAAGGCCTGGCCCTACGAAGCGCCCATGTAGCCCTTCCGTCTCAGCTCGCTCCCGTCTCATGAAGAGCTGAGCGGCCAATAGATGCGCAATAGAGTGCGCGGAGCGCAGCGCGGGAGCGTCACGGACCAACGCCCGTCGTGGAGCTCGATTGGGGCGGGGCGCTCGCGTCCGGTCGTGAGATCGGTAGCGCTCGCGAAGGGCTGCCACTGCTCGCCCGAGGGCGCCGAGAGTCGCAGCGTGGCGGCCTCCGCGCCGTAACGGCAGAGCAGCCCAACCCACTCGAACGCCGTGCCCGGTCCATAGCAACGGGCCGCCTCTGAGAGAGTGCGACACAAAGCATCGCTGACCCGGTACGCTGTCGGGGCCTCGAGCGAAAGATCGATGCGACGATAGGCCGGCTGCCCCGCGCGCGACCCAGGTAATAGACGAGGTAAGGCGTGCACGAAGTCTTTGTAGCGGCGAAGCTTTGCGCTGCTGTTGACGGCCACACGCCGCTCGCAGACGAAGTCCCAGCGTTCCGCAGAGGTCTGCGATTGCATTAGGGTATAGTGGGACTCGTCCGTGGAGACGCGCGCTGGTGCGTCGCTGACCCCGAGCACACACGGCTTTAGCTCCCACTTCGACCCGACACGCTGCGCTCGCACCAAGTCGCGACGGATCGGCGGACGACCGCTGCGTTTGGGTGAGAAAGACAGCGCCTCGACCTGCACGCCGTCGTCCGACAGCTCGACGACATTGAACGATGGCCAGAGCCGGGCTGGGTTCGGCTGGCTCGAGTACACACCCTCTGAGCGCCCAGCGCTGCCCGCGGAGGCCAGGATCAGGTCGCCGGAATCACGCTCCAAGCCGCGTAGAACGCGCGCCGTTGGCACGTGCTTGTGCCCGTGCAGGAGCAGCACCGCGCGCCCGAATGAGTGCAGCGCAGAGAGTGCCGTGCCCGCGCCGAGCGCCGTCATCGTGAGCTCTTCGCGATCGGCGTGAGAAAAGAGCACCGGCAATGCCCTCCTCACCAACCAGCGAACGAGGCGCGGCGTGCCGACCATGTCGATGTGACTGATGTCCGTAACCGGCGTCGGGATGAGGTGATGGTGGACCAGCAGCAGCAACGGCCGTCCGTCGTCAGGGAGTTGCGCGTGAACTTGCAACAAATCCTCGAGGCGAAACGTGCCACCGGCGCCGACGAGTCCGCTCGGCAAATAGGACGAGTCGTACGCGACCACGTGCGCCGGCAAACGATGGAGCGCTGCCGGCACCACTTCGGCAAGAAACGGTGTCCGTTGCCCCAGCACGTGCATCCGCGCCGGATCGGCCGCGCGGTGAAGCGCCAAGAATAATTCCTCCCGATTGGGCCCGATCAGCCCGAACCGACGCCGGTCGTGATTGCCGGGCAAGACCACGGTGAACGCTTCGCCCAAGATCGCAAGCATCCGCTGATGCAGCTTCAGGAATGCGTCCACGAGCAGCGCCGGAGGGTCTGTGCCGGAGTCGAAGACATCGCCCGTAATGACGACGGTGGTGCGCTCGGAGTGAGCTTTCTCGCGCTCCCGCTTCAGCGCGTCGAGCAACCGGTCGAAGAGCAACGCCTGTGCACTATTGCTCCGCGTCATGTGCAGATCGGAGAGGTGGACCAAGAAGGTCATTCGCGATCCTTGGTTTCACAACCGCAGCCCTGCTGCAACCGTGCCGCTGCTCGCCTGAGGCAACCGTCACGCGCGCGTCACTCCGGCGCGGCGTCCGGTTGCTCGGTGCAGGAATCTCTATGCAGCTTGACACCGGGCGTGCGGCTTCGGCACGCGAGTTGCTCGGTGGCCACCATGGCTGAACCCATCAGGTTGCGTCGGGTTGCCAACAGGTGGCTCGTTGTTCGGCGCTGCGTTCTTCCTCGTCATTGGCGCTGTCGAGCAATGCGCCCGCGCTGTCAGCTCTTGCTGTGGAAGTGGGCTAGTCCTTCCGATCCCATGCGGCCGCTTGCCACAGGCGCTTCAACGAACGGGAGAGTGTGGATATGAAGCCGAATGCGACAGTCCCCGGAATCGGGCAGACGTGGCGCGCCGATTTTGGCTCGGATGGGCCTTGGGGCCGCTTCGTGGTCGACCTCACCTTCGAATCGCAAACGGAGCTATCGCTCGTGGCGGCACGAGGCGACGCGGATGGCGACCGCTTCGACGCGAGCTACACGACCGTCGAAGCCGGCCCGGGACTGTTCATCGTGCGCTGGAAAGAGGACAGCGTGGGCACGTGCGTGACGCAGTTTCAAGACTGGAACACGGGCCACGTGTTGGCCAGTGTCGTTACGAAGCAGGGCGAGTTCGTGCAGTTGCTCGGCTCGTTCGTGCGCCGGAGTTAGCGCGCGCTCATTGCTGCGTCACCATTTTTTGGAAATACGCTGAGCGAGCCGTGGTTAACTCGCGCCCGAACACCGGTAGGCCCGTCACTGTCGGATGGCGGTGTTCTGTATTTTGCGAGCGAATCACTTGCAAAGGTCTGCCGGCGCAGCCGATGATGCTCGCCCAAATTGGAGGAACCTCTCGATGACCATCACCATCACCGCGTTTGAACGCTCACCCGATGGCGGCAAGGGATTGGCGCGTGATACGCGCGTTCGCTGGGCGCTCGAGGAAGTGGGAGAGCCCTACCAGGTTCGCCTAGTTTCGTTTCGTGCGATGAAGGAGCCCGCGCACCTGGCGGTTCATCCGTTCGGCCAAATTCCGACCTATGAAGAAGGCGAGCTCGCGCTGTTCGAGACAGGCGCGATCGTGTTTCACATCGCCGAGCGACATTCAGGCTTACTGCCGAAGGATGCCAACGCTCGGGCGCGCGCGATCACCTGGATGTTTGCCGCGCTCAGCACGGTGGAGCCGCCGATCCTCGAGCTGGTAACCGCGAGGGTGCTCGAGAGCGACAAGCCTTGGCGCGACGAGCGCATGCCTCTAGTGGCAGAGCGCATTCGCGCTCGGCTAACCCCACTTTCCGTTCGTCTGGGTGACGCTGATTGGCTCGATGGTGCGTTCAGCGCTGGCGATTTGATGATGGTCTCGGTGCTACTCAGGTTGAGGGCATCGGGCATTCTCGACGAATTCCCAACCCTTGCCGCTTATGTCGCCCGCGGTGAAGCGCGGCCCGCCTACAAGCGAGCCTTCGAAGCTCAGCTGGCGGTGAACACGGCCAAGCCACCGACCGGCTGATTGCGTGCACTGGTGAGCAGCCATCCGCCCATGGCTGCTCCAGTTGTTTGCGCGCGAATCATTTGGTGACGAAGAACTGGCAGGCACCGGTGCAGTCGCTGGTGCTGTCGCATTGTTCGCCGTCGGCGGCTTGCACGCGGCCGTCGCCGCAATAGGGCGCGAAGGTGCACAGGGTGGTGCAGATGCCCGGGCCATAGGCGGTGGCGTAGGGCTCGTTTTCGGGGCCGAAGTCGCACTGTTCAGGGCCGTTTTTGACGCCGTCCCCACAGTGCGGAGCAAGCGTGCAGTCGGCGTTGCAGGTGCCGTAGGAGCCATTGTTCACGCCGTTGTCGCATTGCTCGCCGGGATCTTTGAAGCCATTGCCGCAGGTCAATCGGCAATGCGCGTCGCACTTGTCACCGGCCGCGCCATTCTGAGCGCCGTCGTCGCATTGTTCGCCCGCGTCCAACTTGCCGTTGCCGCAGGTCGAGAGCGGCACGAACGCCTTGCAGTCCGGAGTACACGACCCAGGGAGACCGCTGTTGACGCCGTCGTCGCAGACTTCGCCAAAAGCCACGTCGACCGACTTGTCGCCGCAGTAGGGGGCTGGCGTGCAATGGTTCGTGCACAGGTTCTGACCGTAGGCGGTCGCGCTGTCTTTGCTGCCTTGATCGCACAGCTCTGGGGGATCGGTGAGTTTGCCGTCCCCGCAGTAGTTCGCCAGGGTGCAGTCGGGGTTGCACGAGCCGTAGCTGCCGTCGTTCTTGCCGTCGTCGCACTGTTCGTTGCCGTTCTTGATGCCGTCCCCACAGCGTGGGCCGAGCGTGCAATTGGCATCGCACCCGCCGTAACCGCCCAGGTTTGCGGCCGCGCCGTTGTCGCACTGCTCGCCCGGGTCGACCACGCCGTTGCCGCACTTGAGCGTGCAGTTGGTCGCGCACTTGCTCTCGCTGGATCCGTTCTCGATGCCGTCATCGCAGGCTTCGGGCCCGTTGACGACGCCGTCTCCGCAACGCGGACCGAGCGTGCAGTTGGCCGCGCAGTGGCCGTAACCGCTGCCGTTCAAGCTGGTGCCTTCATCACACGCTTCTGGACCGTTGACGATCGCATCGCCACAGTAAGGAGCGAACTGGCAGCCGGGGCCGCACTGTTTGGTCGTGCCGCCGTAGGTCACGAAGGCAGCGCCGGTGTCGCAGGCTTCTTGCGGCACATTGACGGTGCCGTCGCCGCAATAGGCGGCTCGCCCACTGCAGTCGCTCTTGCAGCCGCCGTACGCGCCGTTGTTGACACCGTCGTCGCACACTTCGTTGCCCGCGACGATGCCGTCACCGCACTTGGTCGTGCACACTGACGTGTCATGCTCGAAGCCGTCGAGCGTCAACTGGTAGTTGGAGCCCGTCGTGTGCCGTTCGGCCTGAAATACGGCGATTTCATACATGCCACCGACCGTGAGCCCGAGCTTCATCGCCGCCGTCGCGTCCAGCGTGATGCTGCCGAAGGTCTGCGGATGCAAACCACCGATGTCCACCGCGAGCGTGCTGTTGATGAACACCCACACGTCGTCGTCACCGAAGAACTGCAGCACCTCGCCGCCCGCGTAGGTGAACTGATAGCGCAGCTCGCTCGTGAAGCTGAAGTTGTGCCCGTTGGTGGTCTGCAGTGACTGGCCGCTCGCGTTGACCCAACCCAAGTTGTCGATCGGGAAGAACGCCGTGGTGCTGAAGAGATAGGAGCCATCCGACTGCAGCGTCAGCGGCAGTACCGTCGGGTTGCCGGACAGGTCGAGGTAGACCAATTTTTCATATGGGTTGGGGACGCAGGGCAGGGTTCTGCAGTCCTGCTCATGGTGCCACCAATAGAACCATTGCGGGCCGGTCAGTTGTTGGGTGGCGGTGTAGCCGCCAGGCTGGCCGAAGGTGTTGGCGAACACCGGCAGCCCGTCCGCGCCGAGCGTTTGCTGCACGAGCCCGAGCGACGCGCTAGTGCCGGAGTAAAATTCGAAATCCGCGTGCCCCGGTCCGACCGATGCAGCCGTGCCGGCATAGAGGAAGTCGCGGTACAGGATTGGAATGTTGAGCGTGGCCGGCGGGGCGATCACTGTCGACGTGCAGTAAAAGCCGGGCTCCACGGTGCAGGTCTTGGAGCAGCCGTCGCCGGAGAAGGTGTTGCCGTCGTCGCACTTCTCGGGCGCGATCAAGAAGCCGTCGCCGCATTGATTGGTGCACGACCCGTTCGAGCACTTGGGCTCGATGGTGCAGGTCGGCGAACAACC
>DATHOI010000115.1:0-10848 GCA_035485095.1 Polyangiaceae bacterium
GACCCGGCGCTGCAGGTGCTCGCGGACTGCTTTGCCCCGGTCTGCACGCTCGTCGGCAAGACCTGGGGCCTGCATCTGGAGAAGGTCGTCAAGGTCTCGCGCGAGGAGAACCTGGCGATGATCGGCGAGTCGATCGCGTTCCTCGTGGCCGCGGGCAAACGCGCGCTGTACGACGCCGAGCACTTCTTCGACGGCTACGAGGACGACCGCGAGTACGCGATGGCGTGCCTGCGGGCGGCCGCGCAGGCAGGCGCCGAGACGGTGGTCTGCTGCGACACGAACGGCGGCACGCTGCCGGACCGGCTGTCAGAGGTGATGGCGTCGGTCGTTCGTTCGCTGCAGCCGACCGGTGTGCGAGTCGGGATCCACTGCCACGACGACGCAGGCTGCGGAGTCGCGAACACGCTCGCTGCGGTCGTGGCCGGAGCCACCCACGTGCAGGGCACGATCAACGGCTATGGCGAGCGTTGTGGCAACGCGAACCTGTCCGTCATCATCCCGAACCTCGAGCTGAAGCTCGGTTTTCGAGTGCTCGGTGCGGAGCGCTTACGCGAGGTCAGCGAGCTGTCGCATTTCGTGGCGGAGGTCGCCAATCTGTCGCCCGACGCGCACATGGCCTACGTCGGCAAAAGCGCGTTTGCGCACAAGGGCGGCGTGCACGTCGCCGCGATGCGTCGCAATGCAGAGTCGTACCAACACGTGGCGCCGGAGCTCGTGGGCAACACGATGCGCGTCGTGGTGAGTGAGCTCTCCGGCCGCGGCAACGTACTCGCCAAGGCCGAAGAGATGGGCTTGGAAGTGAGTGCGGGCACCGAGGTCGAGGCGCTCCGCGAGATCAAAGAGGCCGAAGCGCGCGGGCTTTCCTATGAAGGCGCCGAAGCCAGTGTCGCGTTGCTCTTGCAACGCAAGGCCGACGACTACGTGCCTCTCTTCCAGGTCGTCGACTACCAAATCCAAGTCGGCAAGCGCCGCGGCACCGAGACCTTCGCGGAGGCCGTGGTCAAGGTGCAGGTCGGCGGCAACACGCTGCACACCGCTGCCGAGGGCAACGGCCCAGTGAGCGCGCTCGACGGCGCGTTACGCAAGGCTCTGTCACCGCACTACCCCGCGGTCAACGACATCCACTTGGCGGACTACAAGGTCCGTATCTTGGACGGCACCGAGGGCACCGAGGCCATCACGCGCGTCTTGATCGACAGCCGCGACGCGCACCGCACGTGGAGCACGGTCGGCGCTTCATCCAATATCATCGAGGCTTCGATGCACGCGCTCGTCGACTCCATCGAATACGGCTTGATCCAAAGCGGTTCGGTGTTGCCGGAGGGGCAAGTCGACAGCCGACCTCGCGCGGGCGGACGGGGCACCTCGACCCCGCCGAAAACGGACGAGACCGTCGAAGCGGGCTCGTAGAGCCGCGCGCGGCGCCAGACCCACTACCGCGCCGCGAAATCTGACGTTCGAGTTTGAACTTCAAACTTGAAACGAACCCGGGGCAGCCGAAATCCAGCCCACAAGCCGCCCAGCGCGCGGCTTCTATCCGGCCACTACCCGATTTTCGGTCGCACGAAGTGCGTGCTGTACGCTTGCTCGGACTCCGCGTCGCCGCGCTTCGAAAAGCGCAGGCGCCGCTTCGCTCCGCTGCCCTTGCGTTGATACTTCCCGGGTGTCGGGACGAGCCCCAGCGAGAGCGCATGCTGACTGAGCAAGCGCAGCACGCGCGCGACCCGTGACAGCCCCGCCGTGATGCCGCGCTCGAGATAGGGCAATTGTCCCTTTCGCCACTTTTCGACCTGCTCAGGGTCGATGATCTCCAAGCGCACCAAGACCTCGATCGGCGTCACGACCGAGGCGGATTCCAGGATCTCGCTCATGACCTCTGCGATCACAGGGGTGAGGCTGTCGAGCTTTGGGTTTTGCGACGAAATCACGGCTACCGCGCCCATGATGTCACGAGCCGCAGGCGCCGATGGAGCGATTCCATCGCTTGACTGCGCGCGTGGCGAACACACCTTGGGTGGACCATGGAAATCGCTTGCTCGTCGTGTGCCGCGCGCAATCGGGTGCCTGCCAAGCGCGTGCGTGACAAGGCCAAATGCGCCGCTTGCAAGGCCCCTCTCTTGCCCATCGCGAGGCCGGTAGCCATCGCGAGCAGCCAAGACTTCGACGAGCTGGTCCGTGATTCCCCGGCGCCGGTGTTGGTGGATTTTTGGGCGGCGTGGTGTGGGCCCTGCCGCATGGTCGCGCCCGAGCTCGAAAAGGTGGCGCGCGACCGCGCCGAGCGCGTGATCGTGGCCAAAGTCGACACCGAGGCACTGCCGCAGCTGGCTCAGCGCTTCCAAATCAGCAGCATCCCGACGATGGTTCTGTTCCAAGGTGGCGCCGAGGCTCGCCGACTCAGCGGCGCAATGCCGGCCGCCGAGATAGCGAGGCGGCTCGGGTTGTAACGAGGCCCCCGGGTCCGCTCACCGCCAGCGCGATCAGAGCAGCGGCACAATGTGGCCCAGTCGCCAGGCGATATCGGGAAGAAATACGCGAATTTGACGCCTCCGGAGCGGGCACACCACGTGCTTTGTCTGGGCGCATGACGATGCGCACTTTGTCCGTTCTGGGAGCCCTTTCCGTGTTGGCATTGGCCGGTTGCTCGGCAACCAAGGACCACTCGGTAGCTCAGGATCCAACGTCGAGCCCGGAGCCCTCAATCGCGCAAGCCAGCCTGCCGCGTACAGCGCCAGGCGCGATTTCAGCGGACTCGTTGAGCGTCGCCGTGACCGCGAACAACGCACTGGCCAGCGACCTGTACGCTCACGTGCTCGTGAATGCGCCGCCCGGCAATTTGCTCACCTCACCGATCAGCGCCTCCCTCGCATTGACGATGGCCTACGCGGGCGCGGTCGGAAGCACCGCGACTGAAATGGCGCAAGCGCTGCACTTCGATCCGAGCATCGGCTCCGCGATCTTCGACGGACAGAACGCGCTCAGCCAAGCGCTCTCCGCGCGCGGTGCGAGCGCGCTCGCCCGCGCGCAGCAAAATGCGCAATACGGCAACCAGCCCGCTCCGCTGGCCAGCGACTACGATCTGGACATCGTCAATTCGGTGTGGGGCGAGAAGACGTACACCTGGGAACCGCCGTTCTTGGCGATTCTAGCGCAGAGCTACGGCACGGGCGTCTATCAAGAGGACTTCATGCATGCGTGGGACGCCGCGCGCCTCGCGATCAATGACTGGGTCAGTAGCGAGACCAAAGACAAGATCAACGATCTGCTGCCCGAAGGTTCGCTCGATACGAACACGCGCATGGTCCTCGTCAATGCCCTGCATCTGAAGTTCCCCTGGGCGAGCACGTTCGAGCCTGCGAACACGATGAGCGGCACATTCACGCGCACTGACGGGACGACCGTGACCGCCAGTTTGATGAACCAAACCGCAAGTTTCCCTTATGTCGATGACGGCCAGGCCCAGATCGTGGCGCTGCCACTCTCCAATGGCGATCTCTCGTTGCTCGTCGCGTTGCCACATGCCGGCGTCGATCTGGCAACTTACGAGGCGAGCCTCAGCGCAAGCTCGGCAGCATTGAGCGTCCCTTCGACGAGCGCTCTCGTCGCGTTGTCTTTGCCGAAGGCGGACTTCACTACTCAGAGCCTCTCCCTCGCCAAGCCCTTAATCGGCATGGGGATGAAGAGCGCGTTCGATCCGAATACCGCTGACTTCTCCGGGCTGTGTGCGCACCCGCCGGACGGCGCCACCCTGTACGTCGCTGACGTGCTCCAGAAGGCCATGATCTCGATGCAGGAAACCGGCGTCGAAGCGGCAGCGGCGACGGCGGTGATCGTCGCGGGCGCGACCAGCACCGAGCTACAGCCTCCCAGCCCCGTGCCCATGGTCGTCGACCGACCGTACCTCGTCGCGCTCGTTGACGGCCCGACCGGCGCCGTCCTCATGCTCGGACATATTGCGGATCCGACGGACGCCGGAAGCCCGTAACAAAAAAACGCTTTCTGTGCCGAAATGAGCTGAACACTCGGGCTCGATCGGGCTGGTTTCTCACCGCGTTTGCACTACAGTGCGCGGAGTTTGGGCGCGACCCAGACCAGTCGTTTCGAGACCGCTGAAGAGAGTGTTGAGCCCCCATGAAAGCGAAAATCGTTCTTCTTCCTGGTGATGGTGTTGGACCCGAGGTGACGGGCCAGGCGCGCGCGGTGCTCGAGGCCGTTGCCAAACGCGGCGGGCACGAGCTCTCGTTCGAAACCCAGCTCATCGGTGGCATAGCGATCGATGAAACGGGCGACCCGTTGCCACCAGCCACGCTCGCTGCCTGCAAAGCCGCAGATGCAGTCATGCTGGGTGCCGTGGGCGGCCCCAAGTGGGACGACCCGAACGCCAAGACTCGCCCCGAGAAGGGCCTGCTGGCGATTCGCAAAGGGCTCGGCTTGTTCGCCAATTTGCGCCCCGTGCGCAGTTACCCGGAGTTGGTCGACGCATCGCCGCTCAAGCGTGAACGCATCGACGGCTGCAACATGCTCATCCTGCGCGAGCTCACGGGCGGCCTGTATTTCGGCAAGCAAAGCCGGGAGCAGACACCGCAGGGTCTGAAGGTGACCGACACGCTCGAGTACATGGATTTCGAGATCGAGCGCATCGTGCGCTTGGCCTTCAATTTGGCCCGCGGCAGGAGCAAGAAGCTGACCTCCGTCGACAAAGCCAACGTGATTGAGTCGTCCCGCGTGTGGCGTCAAATCGCGACCCAGGTGAAGGCCGATTTCGCCGACGTGAGCCTCGAGCATCAGCTCGTGGACTCATGCGCCATGCGCCTCGTCACAGCACCCAAGAGCTTCGACGTGATCGTGACCGAAAATATGTTCGGCGACATCTTGTCGGACGAAGCCGCGGTGCTCACCGGTTCGCTCGGCATGCTGCCCAGTGCGTCGCTTGGTGAAGGCAAGCTCGGCTTGTACGAGCCGATTCACGGCTCGGCGCCGGACATCGCGGGGCGCGGCATCGCCAACCCCGTCGGCACCATCCTGAGCGCGGCGCTGTTGCTCCGTCACAGCCTCGGCCTCGAGAAAGAGGCCGCGTCCATCGAGCGCGCGGTGGAAGCGGCGCTCGCCGCCGGCGCGCGCACCGCAGATCTCGGCAGTGACAAGCCGCTGTCGACCTCCGGCATGGGCGAGGCGATCATCGCCAAGCTGAGCTGAAATCGGCCGCTTGGGCGTTCGGGGCTTCACTTGCTTTCCAAAAGTGGCTCGCTCGCCTGCTTCAGGAGCCCAGCCAGACGCCGAGCCCAATTGACCTGCCCGCTCTCATCGGCGAGCAGGTCCTGGCGCAGCTCGATTTCAACGTGTGCGTTGCCACGGCGCTCTCCATATTCGACGACGCCGTAGTCGCTCAAATCACTGACGGAGTAGGGCTCATTGTCGCCGACCACGAGCTCGGGCTCTTGGCGCAATAACTGGAGCAGCGCGTGTGCGAGCCGGGCATCGCGATTGTACAAGACTCCGACGTGCCAAGGTCGAGCCACGCCCTTGAACGTCGGGGTGAAGCTGTGCACGGCGATCAAGAGCGTGGCCTGCCCCGCGCGAGTGCGGCGCTCTAACTCCTGAACGATGCGCTCGTGATAGGGCATGAAAATCGCCCGCAAGCGCTGCTCGGTTTGCTCGGGCGACAATGCTCGATTGCCGGGCACTTCGGTGTGCTCGCTGAGCTGAACGATCGAGCTTGGCACGTCGGGCGGGCGGTTGCAGTCGATCACCAGGCGTGAATAAACCTGCAACGCGGCGAACGCGCCGAGCGTGCGCGCCAGCTCACGCGCGACACCTGCGGCGCCCAAATCCCAAGCGATATGCCGATTGAGCTCAGCGTCCGATAAGCCGAGGTTGCCGAGCGCGCGCGGCAACCTCCTTCCGGCATGGTCGCAAGTGATCAAAAACGGCGACCCGGCGTTGTCTTCGATCACCTCGACCGGTGAGGGTTCGTCGGCCGCCAAGAGCGAGGCGGCGTGCACTGTTTCGGACTCAGCAACGCCCGGCATGACGCTCAGTCAGTACCCGACAGCGCGTTCTGTCAATGGTTGAACGCGGTCGCTCGCGGCGCCCAGGGCCGCGCTATAACTGCCGCAGAATGGCGAGCGTGGTCGTGTTCGACATGGGCGGCGTGCTGTACGACTTTCAGGGCGATCAGCTGATCGCGCAGACCAGCCGCCGCGCGCGGCGTTGGCGCAGTGAGGAAGTGCAACGCCTCTGGCTGCCGCTCGTGCAGCGCTTCGAAACAGGGGCCTGCTCCGAGCACGAATTCGGGACAAAAATCGTGCAAGCATATGATCTTACGCTCGACGTTCCGCAATTTCTGCGCGCCTTTCGCGCCGCAGCGGTCGGTTTCTACGCGGGCGCGCTGGAACTGGTCCGCGAGCTCGCCGAGCAGCACCGCTTGGTCAGCCTGAGCAATACCAACGCGTTGCAATGGCCGGAGGTACTCGCTGCCATGGGCGAAGGCGACCCATTCTATGCGCACCATCCGTCGCACTTGTCGGGCTTTCACAAGCCCGACCCGCGCGCGTTCGAGGCCGTAGTCAGCGCGCATGCTGCGGAGCACGACTATTATTTCTTCGACGACCGCCCTCAAAACGTGGCTGCCGCGCGCCAACTCGGCTGGCGAGCAGAGCGCGTGCGCGGTGTTCAGGAAACGCGCCGCGCCTGCGTCGAGCTCGGCCTCTGTTAGGAGCTCGCGCGCCGTTCGAGCACCCGCGGGACGAGCGAAAATCGCTTATTGGCGCGGGCGATCGCCCGAAATACCAACACGCGCCAGTTCACTTCGAAGCGGTCGACGCCATAACCCGCCAAGAGCGACGTGATCGCCGCGCGCAGCTCGAGCCAGTCACTCGGTGACATCAGCACGTCCACAAACTCCGGCGTGTAAAAGCCTTTGACGAAGCGCTTGTACGTCGCCACGTTTTTCAACACTTCGCGCTCATAGCTCGAGAACTGTGAACGCCGGAAATTTCTGGACCGAAGCGCTGCCTCGACCGCTTCGGCGGCGCGGAACGCACCCACCAAACCGAGGTACACGCCCGTCGAGAACACCGGGTCGATGAAAGCAGCCGCGTCTCCGACGAGTAGAAAGCGATCCCCCGCCACTTGCCGAGTCACGTAGGAATAGTCCGAGATAGTGCGCACCGGCGCCACCCGCTTGGCCCCCGCCAGGCGCTCGCGCAGGTACGGGGTCTGTGCGATCTGCGCGCTGAAATAGGCTTCATCCGGCTTTTGACCCTGCAGCGTGCGCGACGGCAACACGAGCCCGACGCTGGTCCGGTCGTCTTTCAGCGGGATGACCCACCACCACCCTTCCGGGATCAAAACCACGCTGATGTCCCCTTCCTCGTCGCCGCTCGCGCGCGCGGCGCCCTCGAAGTGCGAGAACACGGCGAAGTTCTTGAGCTCTTGATCCATTTCGCGCAGGCCCAGCCTGCCTGCGACGAGCGAGCTTTGGCCAGTGGCATCGATCAACATCTCAGCGTGAAGTGTGCTCTCCGAGCCGTCTTCCGCACGCGCGACGACGTCCACTCCGCGTTCGCGATCCAGATCGAAGCGCACCACTTGCAGCCCCTGCCGCACTTCGACGCCACGCTCGGCGGCGTTGTCGAGCAGCAGTTTGTCGAACACCGAGCGGTCGACCTCGTACGCCGAGCTCGGACCGTTCACGAGCCCATCCGCGAACGCGTAGCGGCGCTTCAACGAGCCGTCCGCCGTCACGAATTCCGCCGCATACTTGGGCAGGAATTCGGCCGCGTGCAGGCGCGGCAGCGCGCCGAGCTCCTCGATCAACGGCAGCGAGCAGGGCAGCATCGACTCACCGATGTGAAAGCGCGGAAAGTGCTCTTTCTCCAGGAGCAGCACGCGGCGGCCGCGTTGCGCCAAGCGAGTGGCGCTGGCCGCGCCGGCAGGACCGCCGCCGATGACAATCACGTCGTAGTCGCTATGAGCCATGCGCGGCGGATGTAGCGCGGAACCCAGCTCGGGGAAAGCCGGGCGGATTTTGATGGTCACGCGTCGCGCCGCGGAGCGGCGCGGCCTTCGGCGGCGCTTCGAGCGCGCTAGGCGCGCAAGTTGCGGCGCTTGCGGCGCCGCACCGCGACCACACCAACCGCTCCGAACAGCAACGCAAGCCACGAGCCGCGCGGAGAGGACGCACTGCCGCGCACGCTGCAGCCACTGTCGTCGCTCGAATGCCCGTTCGGACCGGTCGCTCCGGCGCTGCCGCTGAGCCCTGCGTTCGAGCCGCCACTCGACGCGCCGCCCACCGTGCCGCCGCCGCCGCCGGCGCCCTGCTCCCCTGCGCTGGAGCTCGTGCCACCGCTGCTGGTACTCGCGCCGCCAATCGCGCCCGCGCTGGTCGTTCCGGCGCTGCTCGCTCCAGCGGAGCCTGCGCCGCCGCTGACGACGCCGCCAGTGCCAGCGTTGGTCCCGAGCCCCGCCGTGCCGCCCGTGACAACGCTGCCGCCGGTGCCGCCGGTGCCGCCGGTGCCGCCGGTGCTCGCACCTGCTTCGCCGGGCGCGCCGGCATCATCACCCGCGCCACCTTCACCGCCGACTGGCGGCGCGTATTCGAACGCGCCAACGTCGACGGTGCCACCTACCACGCGCGGATGACCGTCGAGATCAGTCGTCGGCAGTCCGCCCGGCGCGGCATTGAATCCGGCGTTGATCAACGCTGAAGTGCTCGACAAGTGGTACTCGCCGTTGTCCCGGTCGACATACGCCGGGTCCACGAACAACTGCAGCTCCGGGCTTTGAACTTGCGTCGGGTCGAAATAGTCGATGTCGAAGAAGTCGTTCCCACGCGCGTTCATCGGCGTGCCCTCGCCGCCGAAATTCGGCATGTGCGAGAAGATGTTGTCGTAGAGGTTGAACTGAAAATTGTCGAGGCCGTACGCCAGCATGCCGTACGAGGAAGCGCTGTTCACCAAGTCCACCGTGTTGCCCGTGACGTCGATCACGCCGCCCACCGCCGTCCCGAAATAGTCGTTGTGCTCGAAGAAAAATCCCCAACCCTCCGCGCCCTCGGAATCACGGTGCACCAGGTTACTCCAGATATTTGCGTTGATCTGACCAGTATCCATCTGGAGCTCGACGGCCGAGCTGCTCTCCGGGCTGATCGCGTCCCCCAGGAAGTGATTGCGCAGCACGTTGATGTTCAAGACATCGGTGGCGCCCGCGTCGGTCTGAACGAGCACGCTGGTGTCACTGGCGATGAACGTGTTGTCCGACACGTCGATGGACGAAGGAACGTACAACCAGGCGAAAACCTTCAGCGGAAGGTCGCCTTCGACGTTCGGATCAGGCCAGGGACGCACGAGCTGACAATGCTGCAGCGCAAACGAGTGGCCCGTGCCGGTGGCGAACGTCAGGTTGATGTTGGCCGTCAGCTTGAGCGCCGAGATCACCACCGCCGTGGTAGCGCCCGGAGCCTCGTTGATCGTTATCTGATGGAGGTTGCCGTCGTCTTGCGGGACCAGCTCACCGCCGATGAAGCCCGTAACGCCAGCCGCTGAGGTCAGCGTCAGGGATTTGGAGATCGTCAGGTCTTCCGCGATCTGCGTCGCGTTCGCGATCTCGATGCGGTCACCGGAGGTGGCGCCAGTGATGCACGCTTGGAGAGTCGTATTGCAGGGCGCCGCGCCCGGATAGCTGCGCGTGGCCGCACGCGCCAGCACCGGCAGCCCGAGCAAACCGCACTGAACCGCAACTCCCACAGCAAGCCTCGACGCCCTCATGATGACCCTCCCGATGAAGGGCCAATCGATATCTCAGCTCGGCGCCAGATGGAACCGATTCCTCATTTGAGGTCCCCCGCGAATCCAGCCCCACGAATCCAGCCCGAGCCGAACTCGTGATTGAGAGGATTGTTTACTCGATGTCGAAGTCCAATGCTGGACGATGAAATCACGGACTTAGTGCTGCGCTGCCTGGTCGAGGACTCGGCATCGCGCGACGCCGAAGGCTTGGCCGACCTTCGTGCGCCGCGTGACCATCGACAATCGCAGGCTCACATATCGAGGATGTACGCGGCCACGAGCGGAAACACGATCGTCGCGTCGGACTCGATGATGAAACGCGGCGTATCGACGGCGAGCTTGCCCCAGGTGATTTTCTCACCGGGCGGCGCGCCGCTGTACGAACCGTAGGAGGTCGTCGAGTCGGAGATCTGGCAGAAATAGCCCCAGACTTTGACGTTTTGCTGCAAATCTTGATCGATCAGCGGCACGACGCAGATCGGGAAATCACCGGCGATGCCGCCGCCGATTTGGAAGAAGCCGATGGAGTGTTGAGCGTCGAGCTCTTTGTACCAGCTGATGAGCGCGCCCATGTATTCCGGGCCGCTGCGCATGATCTGATAGCCGTACTCGCCGCGAACCACGCCCGCGACGAACATGTTGCCGAGCGTCGAGTCTTCCCAACCCGGCACGAACAGCGGCAGGTTTTTCTCGGCGGCTGCGAGTAGCCACGAGCCCTTCGGGTCGATTTCGTACTCGGGCTCCAGCTCCTTCGTACGCAGGAGTTGATAGAAGTATTCATGCGGGAAGTAGCGCTCGTTCTTTTTGTGCGCCTTTTCCCAGAGCGCGAGCATTTTCTTTTCGATCTTGCGCATCGCCTCGTGCTCGGGGATGCACGTGTCCGTCACGCGGTTCAGCCCTTTTTCGAGCAGTGCGGCTTCGTCTTTCGGGCCGAGCTCGCGATAATTCGGCACGCGCGCGTAGCTATTGTGCGCGACGAGGTTGAACACGTCCTCTTCCAGGTTCGCGCCAGTGAGCGAGATGCCGTGGATTTTGTCTTTGCGGATCAGCTCGGCAATCACCA
>DATHOI010000116.1:0-4780 GCA_035485095.1 Polyangiaceae bacterium
GATCGGCAGTACGAAATGAGGCGTATTGGGGCCGTCTGGCTCGACGGTCGGGTCGGGCGGGCCGTTCGTGCCGCCGCACGCAGCGAACCAGGGGGCCATCACGGCAGCGACCAGCGCGGGCGCAAGCAGGTGACGAGTCGAACGCTGAATGCTCATCGGGATCGGCCTATCTTAACTCGGAGAATTACTTCGCGCTCTTGAACGGCGAGGGCTTGCCCGGTTCGATCACGAACTCTACGTCGTCGACCCACAGCTCGAACGGTGCATCGCCTGTAACCGGCTGGATCTCGAACGAGATCGCGTCGTTGAAACCCGGTGGTACTTTTTGCGCCCAATCGGCCTGCTTCATCTTGTCGAGCGGCACGACGATCTGCTTCCACTCTTTCGGGCCTCCGAAACCAAAAGCAAAATTGCCGTAGTCCGTGACGGCTTTGCGCGTGATCGCGGCGCGATATGCGCCGCTGCCTTTTGCCCAGAACTTGATGCCTTTGACCATCGACAGATCGGTGGGCGTGCCATTGGGGTCGATGTTGATGGCAAGCGATGCCCACGGCCAAGGCTTGATGTTCTTGCCCAACTTGCCGCTCAAGTGACCGGCGATCTTATGCGTCGAGTCGCCGCTGTCCTCCGCGCGATACGAGGCGATCGTGCCGAGGTTGTTGGTATCCATCTCGGCGCCCCAGACCGATCCATTGATCGGCCCCTTGCCGTCGAAGTCGTCGAGCACGACCGCCGTGCCGTCGATCTTCGCGGGAGGCACATCGGGCTCCTCGAATGGATTGGGCTTGTTCGGCGCGAGCACGAGCTCCACGTCGTCGACGTACAGGTTGAAGTCCTTGCCCTCGTCGAGCGGCGCGACCTCCAGGGTTTTCACGTCGTTCCATGCGCGGGGCAGCTGCACGGCCCAATCCGGCTGGCGCAAGCTGTCCAAACGAATCTCGACCGTCGTCCAAGTCGCGGGCGCGGTGAACGTAGCGGCGAAATTGCCGTAGTCTTTGACGGCGTCACGCGGCAGGTCGAGCCGGTACTTTCCGCCATCGCCCTTCACGCGAAAACGAATCACCTTCACGGCGCTGAAGTCCGCCGCACTGCCGTCCGCCTTGGTTTGTAGCCCGAGGCTCGCCCAACTGTACGTCTTGCCGGCGCTGCGCCCGAGATGGCCGCTGAAGTGACCCACTGAGCCGTTGCCACCTTCGACGCCGGGCTCAGCCTTGAACTCGGCAGTGCTTCCGAGGTTGTTTTGATCCGCAGAGGCCCACCAACCGACGTTGTTGGCAGCCACGGCGCCCTCGAAATTATCGAGCGGAAACCCTTTCGCGCCCGAGCCGACGTTCTGTCCGTCGTCGGGACGGGCCGCGGTGATGCACGCCGCCAAGGGCAACAGACCCAGAACCAAAAAACAGGCTTTGAAATGGGGCATCGCGGGCTTCTCCGTCAAGCTCACCGGGTGGCTGAAAATCAGCGACTCCGCGTTCGGCAACAGACACAGCTTACGGGTCTCAGCAGGTCCCCGGGGTGGCTTTTCTTCTCATTCGCGTGGACGATTTTTCCTCACCTAGCCAGGTGCCAAAGCGAAATTTGCCGTCCAAGCGAGGAGACGACGGCCGGGACACGTCCGGACGACCTCAGAGAAAGACCTCCAAGCTCAGATCTCGGTAGAACAAATGCATGCGCTGAGTAAGATGTCTTTTCCAGCATAGTGTGACCCGAAACGCATAACGCAGCGCGTGAGGAAGGCGAGTTCATGGCAGGTGTGGTCCTCAAGGACGTAGTCAAGGTGTACGAGAACGGTCTCAAGGTCGTCGACCGTTTCAATTTGGACATCGCCGATCGTGAATTCGTGGTTTTGGTCGGCCCGTCGGGCTGCGGGAAATCGACCACTTTACGCATGATTGCGGGTCTCGAAGAGGTCACCTCGGGGACGATTTCAATTGGCGATCGCGTCGTCAACAACGTCGCCCCGAAAGATCGCGACATCGCCATGGTGTTCCAGAGCTACGCGCTCTACCCGCACATGACCGTCTACGAAAACATGGCCTTCGCGCTGAAGCTCCGGAATATGCCGAAGGCGGCCATCGACGAGAAGGTGCAGCGCGCGGCAAAGGTGTTGATGATCACACACCTGCTGGAGCGGAAGCCCAAGGCGTTATCGGGTGGTCAGCGGCAGCGCGTCGCGCTTGGTCGCGCCATCGTGCGCGACCCGAAGTGCTTCCTGTTCGACGAGCCACTGTCGAACTTGGACGCCAAGCTACGCGTCGAGATGCGCGCCGAAATCAAACAGATCACGATGAGCTTGAACGCCACCACCGTGTACGTCACGCACGACCAAGAAGAGGCGATGACGCTCGGCGATCGCGTCGTGGTCATGAAGGACGGCATCACGCAGCAGGTCGGCTCCGCGCTCGAGATCTACAACCACCCGGTCAATCGCTTCGTCGCCAGCTTCCTCGGGAGCCCGCCCATGAATTTCTTCTCGGGCAAGCTGGTGGAAGAGAGCGGGCGGCTGTTTTTCGAGGAAGGCACCGGCAAATTGCCGGTCGCGGACTGGGCGAGCAGCGAGCTACGCGCGCGCATCGGTCAAGACGTCGTGCTCGGCGTTCGCCCGGAAGCCATGTCGGACAAGGCGCATGCTCGCTTCCTGACCGAGGACAATCAGCTCGACATGAAGGTCACCTTGGTCCAGCCGCTCGGCCACAAGATGGATGTCTATTTGTCGACTGCGTCGCATCCGCGCTCGGTCGCGCAAATCGATTCCTACAGCGGGGTGCACGCGGGTGAAAGCATGCCCGTGTTCTTCGACATGCAGCGCGTGCACTTCTTCGAAGCTGGAGACAACGGCAAGAAGCTCGTGCGCAACGCGAGCAGCAAAGAGTAGCTGCTCGCACTGCACGCTGAGGGCGACCTCCCCGGCTCCCCTCAGTACGGGAACCCGGCGATTGGCATCACGATCGAGAACACACCGCGTTGGCCGTCGTTACCCTGCGCGGTGATGTACAGCGTCTTGTGGTCCGCGCCGCCGAAGGCGACGTTGGTGCTGGTTCCGCCATTGTCCGTAGTGATCGTGCCGAGCGTCGCGCCGGCCGCGGAGTACACCGTTACGTTCGAGCTGCCACCAGCGACGTACAAGTCACCCGCGCAATCGACCACCATGCCGTCGCCGCTGTAGTTCATCACGAACATGCTCGCGGGGCCGAGGCTACCGTCTGTCATGACTGCGAACTTCATCAGGCCGGTGGTTCCATCCACGTACAACGTCGATTCGTCGGGCGAGAGCGTGACTCCGTTCGGCATCATTGGAGCATCCGCGATGACGCTAACCGTACGAGCTGGGGCCGGCGTCACTCGGTAAAGGCGCTGCGCTGTCTGCGGCGGTGGATTGGTCGAGTTTTGATAGTTCGGATCAGAGAAGTAGATCGTGCCATCACTACGGACCGCGAGATCATTGGGCGAGATGAAGCGGTTGCCCATGTACATGCTGACAATCGGTGTAACAGGACCGCTCGGCAGCGTCACTTGAGAGATGGATCCGTCTTTGTGCACCGCTGCGATCAGATTGCCGTTCGAGTCGACGGCCATGCCGTTGCTCCCCGAGTCCGCCACCGCGACCGAAACAGTATTGCCAGGCGGAGTGAGCTTCAGAATTCTGGACGGGGGCAGCGAGCCACCCAGCATCTCCGAGAAATAGAGCGAATCCCCGATCCAAACTGGACCCTCCACGTTGGTGAAACCGGCATTCATATTGAAGGAGTCGACCGGCGTCGTACCAGGGATGTGCTCCGCCTTTCCAGTCGGCAACGTGAACGTTCCCGGTGACGCCGGACATTTGAAGCCGGTCGCGCTCGTGCCCGCAGCGCCGCCTGCGCCAGCGGAATTGCCGGCACCACTCGCACCGCCGTTCGAGCTACCTGCGCTCCCGCCATTCGACGCGCCAGCAGTCGCGCTCGCGGTGCCAGCCGACCCGCCACTGGTAGCAGTTCCACCAGTGGCTGAGTTGCCGCCCGCGTTCGTCGCCGCACCCGCACTGTTCGACGCACCGCTCGCACCGCGTGAATCGCTCGTCCCACCGCCACCCGCGCTGCACGCAACACCGAGGCTCAACAGGCACACACAAGCAAGACTAGGCTTCATTGATTTCTCCAAGCGCGCTCGACGGCGAGCCGGTGGCAAAAAGGTAGCTCACGAGCTCCGCGCTCACTACCACGACCTGCGCGATCCGAGACTCGGTTCCGCTCGACGCATCGCAGCAGCTACGCCGCTTTCCGTTGGTAAATGCGGTTGACTTGGCGCAGGGCGAGGGATTGCGTAGGGTCGGAGTATTCATGACAGACCCCAATAGACTCGCGATTCTCGTGGGTGGCGGACCTGCCCCCGGCATCAACAGCGTGATCGGCGCGGCTACGATTCGGGCCTGCGTCTCGGGCATTCCGGTGCTCGGCATCCGTGATGGCTTCTCGGCCATCATGCGCGGCGACACCAGCAAAGTTCGGCCGCTGGATATCGAGGCGGTGTCGCGGATTCACTTCCGCGGCGGCTCGTGTCTCGGGACTGCGCGCGCAAACCCGACCAAGGACCCGGCGTTGCTCGACGCGACCGTCGAGTCGTTGAAACGCCTGTCTGTCACGCGTCTGATCACGATCGGGGGCGACGACACCGCGTTCTCGGCGCTGCGGTTAGCAGCCCATTCGCAAGGCGCGCTGCGCGTCGTCCACGTGCCGAAGACGATCGACAACGACCTGGACTTGCCCGAGTGGATCCCGACCTTCGGTTATCAGACGGCGCG
>DATHOI010000117.1:0-10455 GCA_035485095.1 Polyangiaceae bacterium
CTTCAAGGCGATGGGCGCCAGTGCGCTCTTCGCGCCCGCCCCCGCGGCTGCGCTGGCGCCCTCGGCGGCCGCGCTCTGACCCGCCCCAGCCGACGCGGCCGCAGCCGAGCCGTGTGCCGAGCCCACCAGGGCAACCGCCGCGATCTGCGTGCTCAAGCGGGCCCACGCCTCTGCCTTGGCGTGCTCCGGAGGATCGGCGCGCTGAATGCTGCCGAGCAGCTCGCGCTCGAGGTCGTCGCCGTCACTCAGCTTGCTCAGCAATCGGTGAGGGTCGCTCATTAGACTGCTTCCTTGCGCCCGCTGGCGTTGACGGCGGAGAGACGCTTCACTTCACGGCGGAACGTGTCGCGTGCGAGCCTTAGGCGCGAACGCACCGTGCCCACTGACACGTCCAACAGGGTTGCGATGTCCTGCCCGGACATCTCTTCGAGCTCGAACAAGACGAACACGATGCGTTGCGGCTCCGGGAGTTTGTTTAGAATCGCTTCAGCGGTGCGCGCACGTCGGCGCGAATCACTCTTGTCGCTGAGGTCCTCGTTCCAGGTGGCGACCGAGTCCAGCTCGGCGTTGTCCGTCGACACCTCGCGTCGAATCAAGGCGGAACGCCGGTAGTCGCTCGCGACCCGCTGACAGATGCCGAACAGCCAGGTGGAGACGAGCGAACGGCCCTCGAAGTCCGCCAGCTTGAAATGGGCCGTCAGAAACACCTTTTGCGCCAGATCCAGGACGTCCGGCTCACGAACGCCCAGCCGCCTGAGGGAGCGCCAAACGAAGTCGAAATGCGCGTCGTAGATGGCGCGGAAATCTAGGGTCGGCTTGCTCATGACGGGCGAAAGTGCCTGGCTCGAGCGGGTGACGCTTCGCGCGTTTCCCGCAAATTCGGGCAATAGGTCATGAAACGATACCACTTTAGGGGTGAGTGGGGGCCCGCCGCTCGAACGATCAATAAAACGATCGCGCCCCGCAATTTGTAGACCTGCTCGTGTGGGCCCGAAAGCACAGGGGTTTGTGCGGAATCACGGCGTCGGTGGACATTCCAAGCGGAGTCGCGACAATGAGCTGAAGTTTCCGATGGGTGGCAGGCATTGCTGGTTCGTTTTGCTGAGCGTCTTGAGCACGCTGACCAGCAACGCGCTCGCGCAAACCCCTGAGTCACTGAACGTCGATCGCGAGCCCGGAGCTGAGGATTGTCCGGACGCCGCGACCTTGAGCGCGCGCATCACGCAGATTCGCGGCCGCGCCGATACACCGAGCCGCATCGGCTACGACGTAAGTTTCAGTCATACTGCAGACACGTTCACCGCCGTCATTCACGGCGGCGCGAACAGTGAGAGCCAGCGCGTGCTCGAGGGCCGCGGCCTTAGTTGCTCAGCGCTCGCGCAAGCCACGGCTGTGACGCTTGCGCTGCTCTTCGATTCGGAAGTGGACAGCACGCCGAGCGACGCGCCCAAACCGGAGCCGACGCTCGCGCCGCCCGCGCCGGCAAAGGTCGATCATCTGTTGACTGAGCCGATCCTGATCGCGGTACGCAATCGGGGGCCCCGCGTCGACGGCACGTTTTCTCTGGGCGTTTCGGGATTGGTCGGCGTTCTGCGACCACTCTCGCCCGCGCTCACGGGAGAGCTGGGCTTGCAGGTTGCGCGTTGGCGCATGGGCATCGGCGTGCTGTGGAACCCGCCGCAGTCGCTGTCGCTCGAGCCGGGCACGATTCACGAATCCGTACTTGCGGGCACGGCTCGGAGTTGTCTGGCGCTGACTCGCGCGAACGGTTTTCGCTTCGACGTTTGCACCGGGCTATTCGCCGGCGTCGCGACAGCAGACGCGAATGGCTTTACCAGCAACGAACACCACGTCGTCCGAACCTGGCTTGCGATTCCGGTAGAGCTGTCTCTCGCGCAACTTTCGGGACCCGTGGGTTGGGAGGTGAGCGCGTCTGCACTCGGTTCTCTGGTGCATGAAGACTTTTCGATCGATCATTTAGGTCCAGCTTATCAATCACCACGTGTCGGTGGAATGCTCTCACTGCGCATCGTCGGACTCGTGTCGCTCTAGTAAATCTCCGGATTTAACCACGGTTTTTGTGGCATCGCGTGGCGCCGATGATAATCCGTAGCTATGGGATTCCGTTTTGCTTGGGTGCTCGCACCCGTGTCCGTAGGTTTGGGTCTCGTGATTGGCTGCGCGACGCAGGCGACTGATTCAGCCGGTGATGACAGCGGCGGCGGTGACACGTCGAGCATGGCCGGCGCGAGCGGCGCGAGCCCAAACACTGGTGGCGCCCCTGCAGGCGGGGCGAGCGCGGCAGCCGGCCAAAGTAGCGGTGGCTCCAGCGCAGCGACCGCCGGTGCGGGTGGCGCCGCTGGAGTAGGCAATGCAGGTGCATCCGGCAGCTCGGGCGTGAGCGGCAGCGCGGGCGTGAGCGGCAGTGCGAGCAGTGCGGGCGCGAGCGGCAGCTCCGGCGCGAGCGGCGGCGGCAGTGCGGGCGCGACTGCAGGCGGTAGTGGCGGAACCGGCGGCTCTGGCACAGCGGGCAGTGCGGGCACGAGCTCAGGTGCAGGCGGCGCGAGCGGCAGCGCGGGTGCGAGCGCCGGTGGTAGCGGTGGCAACGGCGGCGGCGTGGCAGCGGGTGGTGCAGCGGCCGGCGGCGCCGCGGGGTCGGCAGGCTCCGCAGGCAGCGCGGGTGCCGGCGGTAGTGCCGGCATCGTTGGCAAGATGTACACGCTCAATCACTTCGTGATCGGCAGCTCCGCGGCCTCGGCGACGGTGAATGTCACGTGGAACGCCGACCATATCGAGTTCGTCTTCGTCGTCCAGGACGCGACACCCGAAGGTGGCTCGTCCGACGCTTGGAACAACGACGCGGTCGAGATCTACCTCGACCCGAACAACGGCAAGACTACGACCTTCCAATCCGATGATTGCGAGATCGTCGTGCCGCGTTTGACGGGCACGGTCAACGTCGTCGGCACGGTGAAGAACGCCGCCGCCATCACGGTCGTGAGCACTCCGGGCAGCACCGCTTACACGCTCGATGTGACCGTCCCTTGGACAGCGCTCAACATCGCGTCGCCGCCACTCGGCCAAAACATTGGCCTCAACTTGGCGGTGGATGACGACACCAACGGCGGCGGCAGGGACGCGCAACTCATGCTCGACGGCGATCAGTTCGCCTACAACAACCCGAGTGCGTGGGGCACACTGCTGCTCGATTGACGCCCAGCGTCGGCTGCGCCTGTTTCAAGTGGGCTCCGTGATCGGCTGAAACGGGCCGCAGGCGGCGAGCTTCTGCCGCCGTGATTTGGGTGGGTGGGATTTCGACTCGAGCGGCAATAATTTGCTGTCACTGACCGCTCGCGCGATTTGTGGATTTTTGAGCTGAAATTCATACGGCGATTCGTCGAGCAGGACACGAAGAAGGCGGCGCGCGAGCAGCACCTTGTGTAGGTGGCGCTCTCACCCGCGCGACGGAGCTCACGAATGGCGAACGGTATCGGTGGAGATCGCGGGTCGCGCGTTCTGATCGCGAGTGGCGTGGGCGTAACCCTGGCCGCGCTCTTGATTGGAGCGTGCTCCTCGAAGAGCTTGACCGACTCTGGCGCGCGAGCCGGCGGCGGCGCCACCAGCACCGCGAACGGCTCCGCAGGGGCGCTCGGCAGCACGAGCGCGGGCACGAACGGCAATGGTGCAGGCAGCGCCTCGAGTTGTATTCCGGCCGGAGGGAGCACGCCTATGCTGCCCGCGAGCTTCTTCGCGAATTGCAGCGCGTGCCATAGCGCCTACGGCGCGTCTGCGAACCCCGCCATTCCCAATCTGTTCATGTACACGGACACCGCGGACGCGTTCGTGATGACCGTGCGCCAAGGCAAGAACATGGACATGCCAGCGTTCGCCGCGAACCTGGTCTCCGACGCCGACGTGACGCAGATCTACAATTACTTCAAGGGTGGCGTGTCGAGCAACGCCCCGACCTGCATGACCACTGGCGACGCCGGAACCGAGATGACGCCAGTCGGTAGCTGCTCCGGACAGACCGTGTCCTATTCGCCGCTCTTCAGCGACGGAACGACGACGCTCGCCCCGATCTCCACGGTGGACCCGGCCACGAAGCACATTATTTTCCGCGGGGCCGGCCGCGTGCGCTTCCGCCATGAGATGGAAGACACCTACGAAATTTACCACGACCACTACTTCGAAGGTCGCACGTTCGGTTACACGTTGGACGACAGCATTCCGGCGGGTGGCACGACCATCGCTGTCACGTTCTTGCCCAGCGGGAACCAATACTACAGCAAACAAACCAACGCTCCTGCCCAGCAAGGCGGCGCGGATCTCAACATTCGCGCCTGGAAGATCTACGGTGGCGTCGACGGCAACGCGTTCGCGCTGAACGCAGGCGGCGCGTCGAACAACGTGCTGCCGTTCGGATGCGCGTCCGATCCGAACGCGGTCGGTTGCGATACCAAGAAATATACGTTCACGATCACGCGCAACGATCGCGAGGGCCGCGCGATCCAGATGGGCGATCAACTTCAGATCGAGTTTGGCATGTTCCTCGCGCGCTATCCGAACGCGGCCGGCATGGGCCCACCTGTCGATAGCGCGCACGTGCGCAACATCACACCGCTGCCCAACGGCTGCGTCGTGAATGGCCCACCCTACGACAACGCTTGTTACACGCAGGCCAACTACTATTCCGACTCCTTCCGTTACGTAGTCGGCAGCGGGACGCTCACACCGTACAATCAGGATTGCACCATGACGGTGCCGGTGGACAACGAGGGCATGTTCCCGCACCCCTATGATTGCTCGCCCACGGGTCCGATCGCTCAGGCGGTGAAGGCCGGCACGCTGAAGGATCGCACGGGCCCCGACGAAGCCGGCTGGTCCGGCGGCATCGCCACGGTGCCCTACCTGCACGCGCGCCCGGACCTGTACTATTCGCAGATGGCGCCCAATATTTTGCAGGAAAATGCCGAGAATTTTGGGCAAGGGCGGCGCCTGTTTCACACCGACTACACGACGGGCGAGCACATCGAGGTGAACAACGAACTGACCGCTGCGGAGACGGCCGTGCACGCGAACTTGGCCGGTCCTCTGTACAATCAGGTCGCTTGTGAAGGCTGCCACTCGCATAACAATCGAGGCGTGCCGCCGGTCGCGGGCATGCCCTTCGACTCGATGGTCGTGCGCGTATTTGGTTCGGGTAAGGACGCCAATGGTGGCCCGGTGCCGGACCCGAGCTACGGTCGCCAATTGCAGCCGAACGGCATTGGCGGCGTCGTAGCCGAGGGCACCGCGTCCTTCAGCTTCAGCACCGTGAATGGCATGTTCAAGGACGGCACGCCTTACACGCTGACCAAACCGACGACCACGTTCTCGAACATGGCGGCCGGAGCTCCGGCTTCGTTCTCGACGCGTATGGCGCGTCCACTGATCGGCATGGGCTTGCTCGAGGCCATTCCGGAAGCCGACATCCTGGCCAACGCCGACCCGACTGACTGCAATCAAGATGGCATCTCTGGCGTGCCGAATTTGGTCTTCGACCCTGAGGACGGCAAGACCCACATTGGTCGCTTCGGGTGGAAGGCGGCCAAAGCCTCCGTTCGCCAGCAGGTAACGGAAGCCCTGAATTTCGATCTCGGTGTGACGAGCAGCGTGTACCCGAAGCACGACTGTGGCCCGCTGGAAACGGCCTGTTTGGCGGCCGATAAGCCCACGCCCGAGCTCGCGGACAGTGACGTGAATCTGCTCGTGACATACATGCGCGACCTGGGTGTGCCGCCGCGTCGGGACCTGACAGACCCGCAAGTCATGCAGGGGGAAGCGCTGTTCACCAGTCTCGGCTGTGTGCACTGTCACGCTCCGAACCAACACACCGGCGATACCAGCCCGTTCCTCGAAATGCGAAATCAGGTCATTCACCCGTACAGCGATCTGCTCCTGCACGATATGGGTCCCGACCTGGCGGACAACAGCGGCCAGACGGATTTCGCTGCCGGGCCGAGCGAGTGGCGCACGCCCCCGCTCTGGGGCATCGGCTTGTGTGACGACGTGGCCGCGGGCTTCCAAGGGGATGACACTTTGAATCCCGCGCCAAACCTCGGTCCTTGTCACTACCTCCATGATGGCCGCGCGTCACAGCTGATCGAAGCCGTGCTTTGGCATGGCGGGGAAGCGCAGACCGTGAGAGACAAAGTGGTCGCCTTGGCGAGCATGGATCGCGATGCGCTCGTGGCATTTCTGAAGTCGCTCTAACCAGCGAATCGACGCGGCCCCCTCGATCAGTGCTCATCTGTCCTGCGTGGCGGCCGACGGGTGCTCTGACCAAAGCTTCGGGTGCTGCCGAAGTGGGCAGTCGATCGGGGGGTGAGCGGATGCGAGGTGTGGGTTATCGGGCGGGAATTTGCGCACTATTTGCGCTTTCGGCGTGTAGCGCTGGGACGACTCCAGCAGTGGAGGTGAGTGATTCTGCGGCGGTCGACGAGCAGAGTGAAGCGCTCACCAAGAATGCGCTCACGGCAGCCGAATCGAAAACCGCGCTGCGCTTGATCGACGACATCTGCGGCGACACCTGGTGCGACGGTGACTACGATTTTGGTTTCCGCCGCTTGACGTGCGTCAAGGCTGCGCACACCTGCACCCTCACGTTGCAGGTCTTTCCGAGGGAAGGGGTGCCGAGCGCGGCCCGCAGTTACTGGCGTTCCTGCAAGACGAGCGGCTTTACCGGTTTCGCTTCGCTCGTGAGCACGACCGCGAGCGGCTATCAATCCTTGCAGAGCGACTACTACGACGCACTCACTGAATGTGTGTCGCGTATCGAAGCCAAATTGCGCTAGCTCCGTTGCTGTGCGCCCGGGGAGCTACTTGACGACCACCGGTGGCACCGGCGGATCTTGATCCGACTGCACACAAGAGGACAGATCGAAGAGCATGAATTCGAGCGCTTTTTCCTGCGGTGTGAGCGGGCTGCTGCTACAGCCCGTGGGAAAGGGCACCTTGGTCGTGTCACCGCTGCCGGTGGACACGTGCAAGTCGCTGAACACCATGCGGCCGCACTCTGCGCCGGCCACGGGCGTGTTCATCGAGAAGTATTGGACGGTCGGGGTCGGCGTGCTGAGCGTGGTGTCCGTCCCATAGATCCATTGCTGAGCGCCCGGGCCCGCGGCGTAAGTTGGCACGGCCGGATCCATCAGCGCCTTGGGCAACACTGAATCGATGCTGTGCTCCGCGCCTTGGATCACGATTTGGCCGGGCGTAGTCGAAGCCCCGACGTTGGTTAGCCAATCCCGAAAGCTCATGCCTTTGGGAAAGCTCACGTCGATCTGAGCCGTGAACGGGTCGGTGAAGCCGTGCGCGCCGGATGAGAACTTGACGACTTGGGGATACCAAAGCGGGTCGCTGACCGTGTCTGCATCGGTGCGGATCCAGTCGTTGTGCCAATGCGAGCCGAAAATGCGGCCGCCCTTGTCGGCGTAGGCGCGCACGTTCTGGTAATCGACGGTTTCTGTGCCGAGCTTCGACTCTCCGGTGCAAGACAGCAGCATCAAGTCGTAGGCCATCAACGCGTCGAGGTTGCCCCACAACGTGTCTGCCGTGGGCACTGGGCTCGACGCGCCGTTGACTTGCATCGTGGTCGCCGCATTGTCACCCCAACGGTAAAGGTGCACCCGACCGCCTTGATCGGGCGGAGTGAATTCGCTGTCGTCGACGCCGATTCGCCGCAGTAGGCACTCGAGGGAGTCCGAGCCACCCAGCGCGACCGCGATGTGCGGGATGTTGCCTTCCGTCTGATTGCGCGGCAAACGCGTCATGTCTTTGTCCATGATGGCGTTGTCCATGCAGGCATTCACGTGGGCAATCGTCACTTCCCTGCGCCACTTGCCGACCTGAATCACGAGCGGGATGTTGTCCCCTGCAGGCACGTTGTCGATCTCGAAATGGCCCGCCGAATCGCTCAGCGCGACCGCTTGTGGCTTGCCGGAAAAATCCCCGTCGCAAGTTTGGCAGGCCGCGCCAGTGGTGATCGGCGACAGGGCCTCGCCCGGCACGAACAGCACTACGTTGTATAGCGGCACCGCGCCGGCAGGGTCGTACACCGTACCGCTCAGAGAGGTGGGCGGACCGGACCCGCAATCCGTGAGGGTGCCGCTGCCCGTGTTGCCGCTGCCAGCGACCGAGACATTCAAGCCGCTGTTGCCCGCGTTGCTTCCGCCGACGTTGAGCGTCCCCGGAGAGGTATTGCCGCCACCACCGGAGCCCCGAGTAGTGCTCGTTGCGGGGCTGCCCGCCGAGCACGCCAACGCTCCGCTCAAGAACAAACCGGTCAGACCGCCGGCTATGGGGCGTGTGAGGAAGATCATACGGCTCGCAACTCCTCGGAGGGAAAGTCCCCTTCCCGTAATGCGCTCGCGTGGCCATTCGATCAGCTTGGCTGGCAAAATCCCGCGGTTTCGGCACACAGAAGCGAGCTTCAATCTTGTGTAGCCGCGGCTGTCGCCGGAAACGACGCCGCGCGTTGAACGAAAACTGGATTGCCGGGCACCCAGTGCTGAAAGCCCAGGGCTCCCATGGAAAATAGTGCTGAGATTCCGAAGCTCGAGGCAAAGCCTCTCGGCGCGCGCCTGAGCCGCGGCGAGGAGCTCGAGTTGGCGCTGCGTTTTCAGCGCTCCGGTGATCGGCGCGCAGCCGACTTGCTAGCTCGAGCGCAGCAACGCGACGTGTTCGCTCTGGCCTGGAAGTACCGTCACTACGGGCTACCGATCGAAGAGCTCGTGGCCGAAGGCAATTTCGGCGTAGTGCATGCGCTCCACCGTTTCGAGCCGGAGCGCGGCGTGCGTTTCGTGACCTATGCCGCGCACTGGATCCGCGCCTGCATCATCGATCACATCATTCGTTCCTGGAGCATCGTGCGGGGTGGCGGCGGAGCATTGCGCTCCAAGGTGTTTTTCAAGTTGCGGCGCGAGCGACGACGCGCAAGCGCGCTACTCGGTGAAGGCCCGCTCGCCGATGCCTCGCTTGCCGAGCGGCTCGGGCTGAGCCCGGAACGGCTCGCGCTGATGCTGCAACGAGTCGAGCAACGCGACGTGGTCCTGGAGTCGACGCACGCGGACGACGCGCACACTGAGCTCGCGAGCCCGGCCGAGCAAGAGCAGGTTTTGCTCGAAAAACAGCGATCATTGCGGCTCGGGGCAGCGGCGCACGTGGCGCTCGCCGCGCTCGACGAGCGCGAGCGTTTCATCGCCCAGCAGCGCTGCATGGCCGACCCCGAGGACGCGCTGTCGCTGGCCGAGATCGGGCGCTACTTCGGCGTGTCGCGAGAACGTGCCAGGCAGCTCGAGGAGCGCGCGAAGCGAAAGCTCCGCGCGCTCTTGACCAGGGAAGCGTGGGAAGCTGAGCGACTAGTCAGCACTCGGGGCGAACACGCGTAGCCGGTGACCGTCCGGGTCGAGCGCGACGAAGGTGTGCCCGAAGTCCATATCCGTGGGTGATTGAATCACGGCTAAGCCGCGCTCGGCCCACGCGGCGTGCGTCGCGCGAACGCGCTCCGGGCTTTCCACGGTGAAGCAAAGCTCGCTGCCGCCGTTGTGGGCTGCTGGGGCCGGCTCGACGGTGTCTTTGGACCAGAGTCCGAGCTTCATGCCGGAGCTCAGCACGAAAAGTGCGAAGTTTGGCTGCGACTCGACTGGTGAGTGCCCGAGCAGCTCCGCGTAGAACGCGGCACTTTGGGGCGGATTGTTGACGTAGAGCAACACGAAATTGGGATCGAACATGTCGCAGAGGGTGCCAGATGCTAATGCCAAATTTTGTCAGTATTGATCGCTTCATAGCGAAATAGGCGAGATCCATTATTGGACGCTGCTGACATTCAGTGACAACCTGGAAAACATGTCGCGAGCCGATCGACTGCTGCGCTTGATTCAGCTCCTGCGGCGCTACAGGCAGCCGGTGAGCGCTGCCCGGTTGGCCGAAGAGCTCAATGTGTCGCTGCGGTCCATCTACCGTGACATCCAAACGCTGCGCGGTGAAGGCGCCTCGATCGACGGTGAACCCGGCGTGGGCTATCTGCTCAAGCCAGGGTTCTTACTCCCGCCGCTAATGTTCACGGACGAGGAGATCGAAGCGTTGGTGCTCGGTTTGCGACTCACCGTCGTGCACGCAGACGACATGTTGGGGCGGGCCGCGGCGGAAGTCGTCGCCAAGTTGCGCGCCGTGCTCCCCAAAGATCTGCGCGCCGTAGTCGACGAGACGGCCCTGCTCGCCGGGCCCGCCTTGGCTCGCCCCCCTGAGACGGTCGAGCTCGGCGAGTTGCGCCGCGCGATCCGCGAACAGAAGAAGGCCAGAATCGTGTACACCAACGACCGCGGCACGCAGAGTGAACGAGTCATCTGGCCGCTCGGTTTGGCGTTTTTCCAGCGCGTGCGCTTGCTCGTGGCGTGGTGTGAAATGCGTGGGGAT
>DATHOI010000118.1:0-4056 GCA_035485095.1 Polyangiaceae bacterium
GTTGACAGAATCAGGGGCGGTGCCCATGCCTTGAGGGTCACCGTGTCCGACGCACAACCACAAGTCCGCTTCGAACAAGACGGCTCACGCCTGACGGCGATTGAAATCACGCGCGCTGAGCGCTCGCCGGTAATCGCCATGTTGCAGCACACGCTGTTCGCGCTCGGCATCGTGGTCTCCTCGTATCAAGCCCGCGCTCGCGCGACTCGGCTCGTGGAGCGCATCGTGATCGAGCGCAGCGACGGCGGCTCGATAGACGGAGCGCTCAGCGTCGCGACGAAGGCTGCCATTTTGCCCATCGCCTTGCAGGCGGCGTCAGCTGACACTGACTCTTGATCGCCCGAGCGTCAGCCGAGGTCTCGAGTGTGATTGGCTGCGCGTTCAAGCGCACGCGGACAAGACAAACAGGCCAAGCGAAGCCAGCAACCCGAGCGCAAAGAACAACGTGCGCAACGGTGGACGGTCGCTCAAGTAGACGACGCCGTGAATGATGCGGCAGACCAGGAACGCAATCGCAAGTCGAGCAGACCAGGCCGCGTTGGCCTGCGTCAGATGCGCAACGATCACGGCCGGAGCGAAATAAGCGAGCGCTTCGAGGCTGTTTGCGTGCGCCCCTTGCGCGCGCGCCGCGCGGCCCACGAGCGCCGGGTCCTGCAAACGCGGCGTGTGATTGTCGAGCGCTTTGCCGAATTGCGCGGCCTTGAACGGCGCAGCAAACGAAAACCAAACGTAGGGAAGCAGCACCGCCGCGAATAGACACCAAAACGGGATAGTCATGAACGAGTGTCGTTCGAGTCACGTCGAGATCGACGAGTCCGAGCGAATAATCTCGAAGTCGGAGCTCTAGCGCGCCCCGCAAGTCAGCTGGCACCGAGCTCGGCCAAACGGCGTTCGAGAAAACGGCGCTCCGGCTCGTTGTTGACCAACGCGAGCGCAGAGCGGTAAGCCTGAGCGGACGCCTCACGCCGGCCTAAGCGACGCAACAAATCGGCGCGCGCCGCATGAAACAAGTGATATTCCGCGAGCGCAGCGCTCCCTGAAAGCTCGTCGAGCAAGCGCAGTCCAACTTCGGGCCCTTCTGCCATGGCGATCGCGGCAGCTCGGTTCAGTGCCACGACAGGTCCGCGTTGCAACGTGACCAAGCGCTCGTACAGTGCGACGATTTGTGGCCAATCCGTATCGGCGCTCGACGCGGCTTTGGCATGCAGCGCGGCGATCGCCGCTTGCACGCCGAAGCTCGTGGTACTGCGCGCGAGCGAGCTTTGCACCAACGAGTCGCCTTCGGCAATTTGCGCTCGATCCCAAAGCGCGCGGTTCTGATCCTCGAGCAAGACGGGCACGCCTTCGGAGTCGACGCGCGAGGCGCGCCGCGCGTCGATCAGCAGCAGCAACGCCAGCAAGCCCTCGATGTCGGCACGGCGCGGCAACAGCGCGTCGAGCAACCGACCCAGGCGGATCGCTTCTGCGCACAGATCCGCGCGCACCAGCTCCGGACCGGCGGTCGCAGCGTAGCCCTCGTTGAAGACCAGATAGACCGTCGTGCAGGCCGCTAGCACCCGCCCCGGAAGCTCGGCCGGCGCCGGCACTTCATACGGGATGCCTGCGTCCTTGATCTTGTGCTTCGCGCGCACCAAGCGCTGCGCCATCGTCGGGATTGGCACCAAGAATGCCCGCGCAATCTCGTCAGTGCGCAGGCCGCACACGGTCTGTAGCGTGAGCGCCACTTGCCCCTCCGGCGCGATCGCCGGATGGCAGCAGGTGAAGATCAAGCGCAACATGTCGTCCACTGACGAGATTTCGGGTTCGGAATCGAGACGCGAAACTGGCGCTGCGTCCCCGAGCTCGATGAGCTTCTCGGCGGCTCCCGCGCGCTGGCGCACGACATCGACAGCCTTGTTGCGCGCGACGCGCATGAGCCAAGCCCCGGGCTCCTCTGGCACGCCCTGACTCGGCCACTGACTGAGCGCGGCCGCGAACGCCTCGTGCACGACCTCTTCCGCCAACTCGAAGTCGCGCAACGTCCGCAGCACGCGCGCGCGGATCCGGCCCGAGCTCTCACGGTACGCCTGCTCGACGGCTCGCTCGACCTCGGGCATCCGCGGGAAGACTACGCCATCAGCCCATGGCGCGGACCGGACGTACCTCGATGGTGCCGGTTTTGGCCGCGGGCAGGCGTTTTGCGACCGAAAGCGCCTCGTCCAAGTCCTGGGCGTCGATCAGGTAGAACCCGCCGAGCGCTTCGCGCGTCTCCGCGAAGGGGCCATCGGTGACCAGCGTCTCGCCGTCGCGGATCCGCACGGACGTAGCGGACGTGGTGGGCATGAGGGGCTCGGAGGCCTGCAGTTTGCCGGCCGCGCGCAGCTCGCGAGTGAGCTCGACGTAGTCCTTCATGACGGCGGGATCGAAGGGCAAATCTTCACGAACGTAGATGAGTAGGATGTATTGCATGGCTTTCCCCAGTGTCGTTCGAGACCACGCGCGATCGACAGCAATTCCGACGATTCTTCGAAATCGTCACGGGGCGGCTTCAATCGCACCAAACCCGCGGCCGTTGCCCTACGGGTCCCACATGAAACCGACACGCAGGTCACTGCGGATGAACTCGGCCGAGCTTCGGCCACCGCCTTCGAAGTAGTGCTCGTAGCTCACAGCGATACCTGCCCAAGGCAGAAAATTGTGCCGCCGTGTCGCCGAAAACCCGACCCCACCCCCGGCGCGCAAACCATAGCTGAGCCGCGTGTTGTCCGCTTGAAACAGGGCGACCGGTGCGAGCTCCAGGTCGTAGTGCCAGGTGCGGTGGTGCGTGCGTAACACCACCGGAATGGCCGGAAAGTAGTTGATGATGAATTGCGAATCGTTGGTGTGCGGCCGGACCATCGCGCCGCCGCCAAACTCCACGCCGGCCAGCAGCGTGAAGCGATCGCTCAAGCCGTAGCCAGGCAGAAGGCGGCCAAAACCACCCCCGCCGAAATCCCAGTGCTGCTCGGTCTCGCGCAGCTGCACGTTGCCCGCCGTCTCCAAGCTCAGCGTGAAACGGTGCCGGTCGCTCTGTAGTCCCTTGAAGCCAGGCTTGGGCTGAACGAAAAAGGGGCACTGCGTATCGACACGTGCGAGCGCCAGCTCGAGCGCTCGGCGCTGCCGCTCGAGGTTGAGCGCCAACTGCACGGCGTCGGACAGCTCGTGGGCGACGGCATAGAGCGCGCGCGGATCGCCAGCCGCAGCGCTCTTCTGTTGCAGTGTGGTCAGCGCCTCCGCGCGCGCGTCGGGCGTGGCGCGACACGTCGATTCGAGCATTGCCGGAGCGATGTTCCGAAACGCGTCGTCGTCGCCGAACCAGCCCTCGGACTCCTCCCCCGCGACGAGCCGGTCCACGTCCGCCAAGAGGCCACGCGCGCCTTCGGGATCCGCGGCACGCGACAGATGGCACACCGAAAAGCAAAGCACGCCAAGCGCGCAACCGAGCAATTTCGAAAACATCCGCACTAGCTACGCGCGAGCTTCCGCTCAGTGACTTGCCGGAAGCAAGCGTGTAGTAGAGCGGACTACACGGCTCATTTCATTTGCTCGAAATCGCGCGAATGCTCAGGCAAACTTCATTCGTCTGGACACTGAGTGTGCATGAGCCGAACTTTGTCCACGCGCCAGTCCCTGAGCCTCGCGGTCGGCTTGTTTACAGCCGTTTTTGGCTGTTCCTCGAAGCCCGCCTCCTCGGATTCGCCAGCCGGTAACATGGGCGGTGCTAGCGCCACGAGCGGCGCCGGTGCGGCAACGATTTCGGGGGGAACGAGCAGCTCGGCCGGTGACGCGTCGAATACCGGCGGCTCCGGCACCTCGAGCGGCGGCATGTCTAACCTGGGCGGGGCCAGCCCAGCGGGGGGCGCCAGCACTGCGGGCACGGGCAGCGCAGGTTCGTCCAGCGCGAACCTCGGAGCCGCGACGTTCGCCACGGGTGATCTCGACGACCCGAGCAACGGCGGCACCATCACCATGCAAATGATCGGCGCAACGGGCTCCTATCCGAGCGTGCGCGATCCGGCGAGCGGCATGTGCGACGCG
>DATHOI010000119.1:0-7635 GCA_035485095.1 Polyangiaceae bacterium
CGTCAGGCTCAGGACTGCGGCGGCGGAGAGCGGCGCGGCGCGGCGCGGCGCAGCGCGGCAGCAGCCGCGCGTTGGCGTCGTCCCTTTGCTCAGGGCTAGGAGAACCGTCCGAATACTGAGAAATTATTAGTTTGGGTCAGCGGGCACCACGGTGATCGCTGGCGCATTCCAAAACGCCGTTGCGCTCTTCAAATCCGCGCGCGGGCCCAGCAGCACGAGCGCATACGTAGAGCCGTTCGCGAGCGCGGCCACGCCGCCGCTGGCGAGTGCGTTGAGCCACGGCTCGATCAGCAGCGTCGTATTTTGTGAGCTGACCACGAGCGAATAGCCGAGCGCGCTGCCGTACTCTGAAGCCGTATACAGAACGGACGCGGGGCGCGGCAGGAGCTCGCCTTCGAGCAGGTTCGTCACGACCGAGATCGGCATTGCTCCGGACTGCACACCGCCGTCCGACGTTAGACTGACGGTGCCTGTCGCCAGTGACGCGTGGACCACCTGCATGCCGACCAGATTGACCGAGGTCAAGCGCGACAAGGCCACGAGAATGGCGGACACGGTCGGCGTGTGCTCGCTGTAGCCCGCGCCGCAGTAGTCTTCCGAGCTCGGCGCGTCGAACGCCGCGCCGCCCATGCAGCCCGTCGCGACGAGCAAATAACTACGCCCACCGTTTAGCGTGCCCGCGGGAATTGCAGGCAAACCACGGGCGCGCAGCGGCGATTGCACTTCAGGCGGCGCCCCTGCTTCGCCCCCCGCCGCGGCGGCACCGAGGTCACCCGTGGTACCGCCTGCGCCGCCATCCGCGGCACCTGCGGCGCCGCTTTCCGGCGTGGGGTTGGCGGCTGCCTCCGTGGAGCGCGCGAGCGCGAGCGCCGCCGCGCAATCGAGCCCAGAGACGAGATCGAGCTGGCCCGCGATCAGGAATGGCTGGAGCACGTCACTTGCCAGATCCGCGCCGCTGACGGCGTGCAGCACCAGATTGTGTCCGTACGCGAGCGGCGCGTCAGACAGTGGCTGACCGAACGGTGTGACCGTGCCGTCACTGGCAACCTTGGCGAAGCACAGCTCGAGGCCCGGCGCGTCGACCACACCGTGCACGACGGTGAGCACGCTCGTGCCGGGCGCTTCGTCGTCCGGGTGCCCGCCGACGGCGGCGTCGCCACTACCGGTGCCCGCAAGCGCGGGCGAGCCGCCAGTTGACGACACACCGCCCGAGCCCGCGCCGTTGTTCTCGGTCGGCATCTTTTCGAGCGCGCTGTGGTCAGTCATGCATGCCACGAACGCGCCCGCGAATGTCAGCGCGAACAACCAAGTGCTAGCGCGAGCCATGCCTGCTGGCTATGCCACGCTAGTGAGGAGCGGACAAGGCGCAGTCCAAGGGCTGGCGCAGCTCGACACCCCCGCAAGCCGGTTTGTAACGCTCAATTCAGGCGAGCGCCGACTACGTGTCCGTGATTGAGCGGCCCATGCCCGGCGCCGAGCCCTGGCGCCGTGCGAATCGCCTCGACCACGTACTGTTCGGCGCGCTCCACGGCGTCACGCAAAGTGAAGCCGAGCGCTACGCCCGTTGCGATCGCCGAAGCCAACGTGCAGCCGGTGCCATGCGTTGATTTGGTGACGATACGCGGATGCTCGAAGCGAAAGGCTTCCCCATCAGCGGTGCGCAACACGTCGCTGATCAGCTCGCCCGGCAAGTGGCCGCCCTTGATCAATACGGCGCTCGCCCCGAAGGCCAGCAAGCGCTCCGCAGCGCGCTCCATATCAGCGATGTTCTCGACCTTGAGCCCGGTCAGGGCGGCCGCTTCGGGTGCGTTCGGCGTGACCAACGCGGCCAGCGGCAGTAAGCGTTCGACCAGTGCCACGCGCGCCCGCTGCTGGAGCAGCGCGGCTCCGCCCTTGGCGACCATCACGGGGTCGACGATCACCGGCAAGCGACGCGCGCGCGCCTCGAGCGTCGCCGCAACGGCGTTGATGATCTCTTCCGAGTACAGCATGCCGGTCTTTACGGCGTCCGCGCCGATATCCGCCAGCACCACCGACATCTGCTCGGCGACGAACTCGGGATCGATCGGCAAGACGCCGAATACACCCAGTGTATTTTGCGCAGTGAGCGCAGTGACGGCAGTCGCCGCATAACCGCCGAGCACGGTGATGGTCTTGATGTCGGCTTGAATACCAGCGCCGCCACCGGAGTCAGAGCCGGCGACCACGAGCACGCGGCCTCTCGGTTCGGGTGCTTCAACCATGTGTCGCATAATAACCCCTAGATCGCGTGACGCGCGAAAAATAGCGGTGTGGCACATCCGCACGCGGCCGAGCGACCGCTCGTTACCGCTAGGCGTGCTCAGCCACGCTAGCTATGCTGTCGTCTGAATATCGTGGTGCCGGCAACCGCAGAAGATCGCGCTGAGGCTTACGTTGGTAAGCTGGTTGGTGGTCGCTACCGCCTTTCGTCGTTGCTTGGTCTGGGCGGTATGAGCTCGGTCTACCGAGCCGACGACTTGGAGGGCAATGCCTTCGCGGTGAAGATCTTGTCCCCCGAGTTGCTCTCGGGCGAGGCGGAGCTGCGCTTCGAGCGCGAAGCCAAGCTGGTGCTCGGGCTGTCTCACCCGCACGTGGTGGCGACGCTCGACGCCGGGCACGACGCTGGCTTGGGCTCCCATTTCCTGGTCATGCCGCTATTGACCGGGCGAGACCTGGACAGCGTGCTCGAGGAACACGGCGCGCTGCCCCCAGAGACCGCGGTCCGCGTCGCGCTGCAAGCAGCGCGCGGCCTATCCGCGGCGCACCGCCTCGGCATCGTGCATCGCGACATCAAGCCCGGCAATTTGCTGCTCGATCGCGACGGCACGGAGCTGGTCGTGAAGGTCTGCGATTTCGGCATCGCCAAGCAGCTGGGCAGCCCCAGCCAAGAGTCGCTCACGACCACCGGCAGCCAGCTCGGGACGCCCGACTATGCGTCACCCGAACAACTGCGCAACGCGAAAGAGAGCGACGAGCGCACGGACGTCTGGGGCTTGGGCGCAACGCTCTACCAAATGCTGTGCGGCGCCGCGCCCTTCTCCCATATCGAATCGGTGTTCGATCTGGTGGCCGCCATTTTGGGCGATGAAGTGCCACACATTCAAGATCGCGCGCCCTGGGTCGAAGCCGGCCTGGCTCGCGCCGTGCATCGCGCGCTAGAGCGCAATCCAAACGATCGCTTCCGCTCGATGGACGCCTTCGCGCAAGCGCTGCGACCCTTCTCCGGCGGCGACGAGTGGCTCGACGACTCGCGCATCACGCGCGCCTCGGCTGAATTGCGCGCGCACGTCGCCCCACGCGCGGACCTCGACGAAACCGCGCCGCCCGAGCCAGCGCTCGCCATGCTCGGCGAGGTCGACAAGCTCGCGCTCACGGGCAAACTCTTGAACGACCGCTACCGCGTGCTGCGGCTGATCGGCCGCGGCGGCATGGGCTCGGTGTACGAGGTAGAGGACAACACCGGCCATAAGTTGGCGGCAAAAGTCGTGTCCGCGGGCATGGCCGGCGCATCACCCACCGTGCTCGAGCGCTTCGCCCGTGAAGCGCGTACGGCCAGCAAAGTCAAAAGCCGCAACGTGGTGCGCACCTTGGATGCCGGCACCGATGAACAGCTCGGCATGCCCTTCATCATCATGGAGCTCTTGCACGGTACGGAATTGTCGGCCCTGTTGAAGAAGGAAGGCGCGCTCGATCCGCAAGTTTGCGTGCGGCTCCTGATCCAAGCGGCGAGCGGCGTCGTCGACGCGCACGCAAGCGGTGTCGTGCACCGCGACATCAAGCCTGCCAATCTGTTTTTGCACGTCGAAGAGCCGAGCGGAGAAGTCACCGTCAAAGTGTGTGATTTCGGCGTCGCCAAGCGCACGCGCTCGAGCGACGGCAGCAACGCTGCCAGCCACCTGAGCTTGACGCGCACTGGCGGCATGATCGGTTCGCCGATGTACATGTCGCCAGAACAAGCAAAAAACGCCAAAGCCGTCGACCAACGCACCGACGTCTGGAGCTTGTCGGTCGTGCTGTGGGAAGCCTTGAGCGGGCAGCGGCTGTGGGGCGCACCCAACTCACTCGGCGAGCTGATCGTCGCGATTTGCACGGAGCCGATCCCCAAGCTCAACGTCATCGCTCCCTGGATCCCGCGGGATTTAGCGCGCGTGGTGCATCGCGGACTAGAGCGCGACCCGGAGCTGCGCCCGGCGACCGTGCGCGAGCTGATCGCCGCGCTGTCGCCGTTCTCCGGGGGCTCGGACCGCGTGCAAGAGTCGGAGCTCGTGTCGCTCAGTGACGCCGCACGCAGCGTGCGTCCAGTGCGCGTCACCGTCAGCGACTCGGCCGCCGCCGGCATCGCCAACCTCGCTCGCGGCGGTCGCGGCGGCACCTCATTGCCGCCGCTGGCGCCCAAAAGCCGCAGCAAAGGCAGCCGCGTGCGCTCGGCCGTGCCCGAGCCGTCCGGCAGCGGCAATCTGTTCCTGATCGTGCTCTTGTTAGTCGCAGTCGGAGTGCTGGCCGCCGCACTCGGCTACGCGCTGACCAAACACTAACGCGCAGCGCGTTCGGCACCCGAAAGGGTTTGGGGATGATGGTCACGAACCGCGTCCATCAGCGACCCAGCCTTCGGCGACCAACTGCGACCGAGCAGCAAAGGACGGCACAACGCCGCAACAATTCGATGTTCGAACTCAAGGTCGAGCTTCGGCGGCCTTCCGCAGAAAAAATTCGATGTTTAAGCTTAAACATCAAACCTCGATCGTCAGAGCGACCGCAGCAATCGCACCGGGAACAGCTAGTGGCACGAGGTGGCGCGTCTCCATCACCCACTGCCCGTGCCTCACGCTTGCCAGTGCCCGACTACTTACGTTAAACCACGCGCGTGGCCCCTTGGCGGAATGGCAGACGCAGGGGACTTAAAATCCCTCGATAGAAATATCGTCCCGGTTCGAGTCCGGGAGGGGCCACCCGCTTTAGTTTGGCTCGATTTCGTCGTCCCTCTGGCCGAATTTCGAGCGCCTCGACGACCCTTCATGGGCGATCCCGTGGGCGATGGCCCACGACGCCCGCTCGATCGTAGTTCTGGGACTGCTTCGTCGAGCGGACGGAGCGGCTTCGCCTTGAGCTGTGCTTCGGTGCTCGCCTGCGACCGGTAGCGCTGAATCATGAGGCTCGACTTGTGCCCGGTCCGCTCGGAGATCCAGGCCTCCGTCTGGCGCGTGGCGCTCGGTCCTAGGCCGGCCAGGTTGAGCGTGACGAACGTCGTCCGAAGGTCGTGCTCGCGGAACTGGCCGTGCGTGTCGCTCGACTTGAAGAGCGCGGCCCGCTTCACGCCGGCCGTCTTCAGGTGCGTGCGCACGAGCTCCGCAAAGCGGCCGTTGCTCGAGAGCTCTTTGCCCTCTTCGTCGACGAAGAGCGGCTGTCCGTCTTCAGCGCCGCGGAGTTTGACCCACGCGCTGAGCGCGCGCGTAGTGCCCGCGTCGAGCGCCCACGAGTAGCAGGCGCGCTGAGTCTTCGAGCGGTCGAGCGTAACCGAACCGCGCTCGAGATCGACCCCCTCGCCTATTCGGAGCTGCAACGCTTCCGAGAGTCGACACCCCTCGTACGCGAGGAAACCCCAGAGCACGCGGAAGCACAGCGGCACGCTCTTCTCTGGGCCGTCTTTGCCGTTGCAGGCGAGGAGCGTCGCGAGCTCGTCGGGGTGCAAATTCGAATGCGTGGGCTGCGCGCCAATGCGTGGAAGAAACTGCTTCGGGAGCGGGTTGACCTTGATGATCCGGCACGGGTACACGGCGAGCTCAAGGACGCGCCGCAGAGCCTGGAGATAGTGCCGGCGCGTCGCACGCGTCTTGGCGGTCTTCGGCAAGTTGCGCTTTGCGGCTTCACCGTGCTCGACGGTGAAACGAGTTAGTGCAATGTCGCCGAGCTTCAAACCGCCCGCGTCGACCTTGTACAGGTACTCGAGGTGCGCCTCGTCGTGGTCGGATTGCTTGCGCGGCACGCTGTCGGGGTAGTCCGTCGCGAGCTCGCCCTTCGTCCACTTCTCGCCAAGCTGTTTGAAGGTCATCCCGCCGCCGCGCGCCGCGAGCGGATCGCCGGTTGCGCCGCAGAGACGGTTGACCACGGCGAAGGCTTCGGGGCCGAGTTCGGGCTCCGCGCCCATGGCGGTGAGTAGCGAGCGCGCTGCCATCGTGTCGGCTTTGCCGGCCTTGCGTAGCCGCTTCGCTTGCTCGCTCAGAATCGCGGCGCGGTCGAGTGCTTGCTCTTCGTCGAGTGCGTGCGGGAGCTCGACATCGTGGCGAAGCTTACCCTTGAGGGTGATGCGCGTGCGCCAGATGCCGCCGCTGAAGCGGACTTCGCCTTTGGCTACGTTGGGCACTTGGATAACCCCCTCGTCGGCGACGCACTTTCCGTGAACGGGAGCTCGTACTGTGTCGGCCGTGCTCCTTCTCGATCGCCTGAAATTGTAGGGCTGTGCTGCCTGGGAGTTCGTATTACGCGTAAGGCCGATGATCGCCTTCGCAGCTCTTTCGCAAATCTCAGAAGACCGTCTGACTCGATACCTTCGCTGTCGAAGAGCCCGACGCCCGCTGCTGCTGAAACCTCAATCAGAATCGGCAGCTTTTGTCGACAGTCCTCGCCTGCTGCTGCCGCGCCATCAGCGGGCCAATCAAGCCCGCCGGCATCGATCTCGATTGCGATAGGTAGAGGGTCCGCCATCAGCTTCATTTGTGACCCTCAGCGCGCTACAACTCCAAGGCCGATCGAACCTGCGCTGCCACGGCCCGGGCTAGCTTGGGCGGCACCGCATTTCCGATTTGCCGAAAAGCGTGCCACTTGATCTCGTCGAACACGAACCAATCCGGGAACGATTGCAGCCGTGCAGCTTCTCGAACGCAAATACATCGTGCCTGCGTTGGGTGTATCGGTCGAGGGGCCATGAAACTCCCTCGTTCTGGTCCGGTGCCCGCGCGCAACGTTGTGCTCGTCCCGCTCTTTCGAAGTCGCACGAATCGGCTCGCGGCATCTTGCGCGCCGGGCTTGAGCCTTCGAAATCGCCGCACGATCAGCGGCGAGTGGTGCGTGCTGCCGAAGCCGGTGACGTTCGACACGCCTGCAAGGTCTAGTAGGTAAGGGTTCGCCGCCTTCAGTTTCCCGGAGAACGTCTCAACGCCCTTCGCCGCGCATTTTTTGAAAATGGGCGCGATGTCGCCGATCGCATCCCAAACTGTCGGTCGCTCGTCATCCGCAACGGGCAAGGGATACTCGAAGTCGGACAATCCATTTCGCGCGCCCACAATAAAGAGCCGCGCGCGACGTTGCGGGATCCCGTAGTCCGCTGCGTTGAGCAGCTTCGGCGTGCTGACCTCATATCCAGCATCTCTCAGAACGGAAGTAAATTTCCTGAGTAGTGGCTTGTATCGCGGATCGGACAACCCCCTCACATTCTCCAGCACGAAGAACTTCGGCGCAAAGGCCACGACCAGACGCGCAAAATGTAAGATCAGCTGATTGCGCATGTCGGCCGGATCCATCTTTCCGCCGAACGAAAAACCCTGGCATGGCGGTCCGCCGAAGACGATGTCGACCCTGCCCTTGTGCTTGATCTTGCGGCGGATGCTCCGTGCGCTC
>DATHOI010000120.1:0-2002 GCA_035485095.1 Polyangiaceae bacterium
GGGCCTGCTCTCGGTCTTCGTCACGACCGTGGTGCTAATGGCTACTTCGCCCGCGCCGTTCGCCAAGGTGGCCGCAGCCCTGGCTTGCGCCGTCCCGCTTTTGCTGTCGTTTCTCGCGTTCCGGCGTGCAGCCCGGCACCAGCAAAAGCTCGAGCAGGCGCTCGAGCAAGCTTGGTTGTCCGCTGCCGCGCGGGTCGCGCAGGGCGCTGGCGCCGAGCTCAGCGCGGCCTCCTTGGCTAAAACACTGCGCATCGACGAGGCACGCGCCGAGCTCCTGCTCGCCGAGCTCAGCGTGCAGGACTTCGTGTTGCCTCGTGGCGAAGCAGTGCCGAAAGTCCGCGTCACCGAGCTTGCAGATCCGGACGAGCTCAGCGCGAGCGCAGCCGAGCACGAGAGCCGCGACGCAGCAGCCGGCAACAGTAAGACCTGAATTCTTTGACGACACTCATGCCTTCCGACGTAGACGCAGCCAAGGTCCTTGCCCGCTCGAAAGAGGGCTGGTTCATGCGCACGCTGCGTGAAACCGCGATTCACGACTTTGCCGTGTTCGGTTTCTTGTTCGTGTTGAACGCCGCCGTGCTCGCCACGCCCAGCGGTGCCGAGCGGAGCTTTTGCTTCGCGCGGACCGGCGGCCTGATGCTGGCCTTCCTGACGTCGGTCGTGCTGGTGCGCGGTCGCATCTTGCGTAAATCGTGGACAGCCGCGCTGATCTACCGCGTCGGCATCTACGGCTCGGTGCAAATCAGCTATTTCTTCCTGAAGCACGTGCTGCCGCTGGTCAACACGACCACGCTCGATCAAAAGCTATACGCGTTCGACCTGTCCGTGTTCAAGGTCGAACCGGCAATGGCTTGGGATCGCCTCGTGAACCCAATCACGACTGAATGGTTCTCATTTTTCTACTTCGGTTACTTCTTGCTCATGGCAGTGCACGTCGTGCCGCTCTTGTTCTTCGGGCGGCGTAAGCAGGTCGTCGGGGAGTTCACGTTTTCGATGCTGATCTTGTTCAGCATCGGCCACACGCTGTACATGGTCGTCCCCGGTTATGGCCCGTACCGCGCGATGGCGGACGCTTTTCAACACTCGTTTCCGCCGGGTCCTTGGCACGAGCTGGTCATGAATGCCGTCCACTCCGGTGGCGCGCAGATGGACATTTTCCCGTCCCTGCATACGGGCGCGCCTACGCTCTTGGCGCTCTTTTCGTATCGCAACCGCGACAAGCTGCCGTTCAAGTACACCTGGCCGATCGTCACCTTTTGTACGGCCAACATCATCATCGCGACGATGTTTCTGCGCTGGCACTACCTGATCGACGTGGTCGTCGGCTTCAGCTTAGCCGTCACGTCGGTGCTGCTGTCACGCCCCGTCGTGCGTTGGGAAATCGCGCGTCGCAGGCGAGAGAACCTGGGCGAGCTGTGGCCCGAGTTCACGAACGCGCCGCTCACTGGCTCAGGCTCGAAAGATCTGCCGAGTCACGTCGCCGCCGCGTGACGCCAGTCGACCGCGACGGTCGAGGCCCTGTCGATGGTCACCGAGCCCGGGCGCAGCTCACCCAGCCTTCGGCGTCGCGGACGGAGTCTCGGCTCACTCGCTGCGCGGCCCAGCGCCACCACGGCAAAACGAGCTTTTGAATTCAAAGCTCATTCTGCCTCGAAATAGCGGCATTTTCGGTAGTGGTTGGGCTTTGAAATCCAGCCTGCGAATCGCCTGGCGCCGAGCGCGGGCATCAGCCCGCCCGCTACCACGACGCAAAATCCGATGTTTAAGTTCAATGCCGTTCGGTTAGGGACCGAGACCACAATATGGACCCCATCGCTCATGCTGCCCCACGACATATCGTAGGGTTCGCCGCTTAAGTGAACGTGAGCCTCCCGCACTTTCGTTGACACGCATCAGGAGAAAACCCGATGCGCAATACACGTAGTGTCAAAACGTACGACCAGGCCTTTCGCGATGACGCAGTGGCGTTCCTGGAGCGGTCGAAGGCCCCTTTTTCGGAGGT
>DATHOI010000121.1:0-7490 GCA_035485095.1 Polyangiaceae bacterium
GTTGGTGACTTTGGCGCGGCGCGGTGTAAATATTTGAGGATGGGCATTGGTGATGGGTTGGGTGCGGGTCGGGTTTCGGGGATCGTGCTCACGCTGGTGGCAGCGGGCTACTTGGCGTGTGGCGGCAACTCCGCGACGGATCGCTCTCTCGCGAACGCCGGAGCGAGCGGCGGCTCGACGGGTGGGGCCGCTGGGAGCGCGTCGTTTGCCGGCTCGGTGAACGCTTCGGGCGTGGGCGGGCTGGGCGTCGCGGGTGCCAGCTCAGGCGCCGGTGGCATGAGCGGCGGCGCGGCGGGCGCGGCCGGTTGCGCCCCGACTCCGCTCGCCGATTGGAAGCCCACGTGGGTGCCGCCCGCGACTCCCACGCCGGGCGCGTGCAGCGCGGACCAGCTCGCGACCGAGCTCCAGCTGTGCGTCGCGCCCGCGACCCTCGATCAGGCGGCGTGTGACGCGTTCAAGCTCGATCGCAAGAACACCGCCTGCTTGAGCTGTATCTTCACGCCGACGAGCGACAGCAGCTATGGCCCCGTGAGCGTCGACGCGAACGACTTCTGGCAGACCAATATCTCCGGCTGCATTGCCGTGATCGATGGCGACGCGACGGCCACGGGTTGCGGCGCCAAGGTGCAGGCCTACGAGGACTGTTTGAGAGCCGCGTGCGAGGCCAACTGTTGGGTCGGTCAAACCGACGCCGCGTGGACCGGTTGCGAGGATCAGGCCAGCGCAGGCGAGTGCCACAGCTACCAAACGGATATGGTGTGCGCGAAGGCGCCGAAGTACGCTGATTGTAACGCTTACGTGGCGTTCCCCGACTACTTCAACGGGCTCTCGAACTTGTTCTGCGGCGCGGGTTTCGACGCCGGTGACGGTGAAGGCGGCGCGAGCTCGACTGCAGCGGGCGCGCCGGGCGAGTGAGGCGCTGCATGGCGGCGCGGCTCAGTTTGCTGAGCCACGCGCGCGGCTTGCGAGCACTGGGGCGTGCACTGGCGACTTTCGCCACTGCTGTCTGGATTAACTCTGTGAGACATTGGACCGTACTGCGACTCGTCCTCGGATCCATTTGTCGTGTCGAGCGATCCTCCTTCACTCAGCGTTGGTCAACGGCTAGGCCGTTACGTGCTGCTCGCGCCGATCGCGCGGGGCGGCATGGGACAAGTCTGGGTCGCGCGGCTGCGCGGCGCGCGCGGTTTCCACAAGCTGGTCGCGATCAAGACGTTGCTCTGCCTGCGCGGTGAAGAAGAGCGCATGGAGCGCATGCTGCTCGAAGAAGCGCGCCTCGCGTCACTCATTCAGCACTCGAACGTGGTGCAGACGCTGGAGCTCGGTGAGCACGAAGGCACCTTGTACCTGGTAATGGAGTGGGTGGACGGAGAGCCGCTGAGTGAGGTGCTCGCGGCTGCCGAACACTGCGGGGGAGTACCGCTGTTGGTCGCGGTGAACCTGATTGGGCAAACGCTGCGCGGTCTGCAAGCGGCGCATGAGCTGTGTGATGACACGGGCGCGCTGCTCGGCGTGGTGCACCGCGACGTATCGCCGCACAACGTGCTCGTGAGCTACTCGGGCACCGCCAAGTTGGTGGACTTCGGAATTGCTCAAGCCGTCAATCAGAGAACGAGCGAGCGCGCGAGCGAGGTGCAGGGCAAATTCCCGTACATGGCGCCAGAGCAGATCATGGGCGACTTCGTCGACCAGCGCACGGATCTGTTTGCGGTCGGCATTCTGCTCTATTTGCTGACCACCGGTCGCCACCCGTTCAAGGATCATGCAGCGGATGGCGTGCTGCACAACATCGTGAGCGCGGAGCCGGCGATTCGCCCTTCGCTGCTCAAAGCGACGTATTCGCGCACGCTCGAAGCGGTCGTGATGAAGGCGCTCGACAAAGACCGCGATCGGCGTTGGCCGTCCGCCGAGGAAATGCGGTTGGCGCTCGAGCGCGGCGTCCCGCAAGCGTTTAGTCTGGGTTTCGAGGCACAAATGCGCGCGTTCATGGCCGACGTGGTCGGCGATCGCGCGGCCGCCAAGCGAGATGCGCTGCGCCGCGCCGAGCTCGCCGCGGACGAATATCTGCTGAAAGAGAGAGCGGCGCTCGAGAAAGAGAGCGGCGCGTTCGACGCGGGCGCCGCGCCCAGCGCCGGCTCGCTGCGCGCGATCCTGATCGACCAAGAGGCTGCCAATGACGAGACCGCGCGTGACGAGGCCAAGCCGTCGTCGCGTCAGAACCGCGCCAGCGGCGCGCCCACGCTGCGACCCGCGTCGCCGAACGCGCGGCGCACGCGCTGGCCATGGCTCGCTGCCGCCGTAGCGCTCAGCGCCGCCGCGTTGCTGTTGCTCGCGCTCAACTTGCCTCGCGCGCCCGCGTCCACCGCCACCTCACCGGGCACCGGCATGGTCGATCTGAGCCCGCCGCGCGCGGCAGCGCCGCTCGTGCCCAGTGCGAGTCGTGCCGCGCCGTCAGCGAGCACTGCGCCGTCGGCGAGCGCGCCTGCGGCGACTGGCGCCGTGCGCGCCCACGCCCAAAAAACCGAGTGAGCGGTCTCGACGTCGCGCTGAGCGGCGCTAAGCTCCCAGTCGTGGTTGCGTTGGCTCCGCTCGTGACTCGTATTCGCCCGCGGCTCGCGGCGGATGATGCGTTCATGGTGCGGCTCTCGCTCGCGGCGTTTGGCGAGTTCTCGCGTAGTCCCGGGCAGTCGATTTTGCACATGGCGCGCGCGGGGGCGACGTGGGTTGCCGAGCGCGGCGCTGAAGCGGTGGGCTTTGCCATCGTGCACGGCGCCGGCCAAGGCCACGCGGAGCTGTCCGCCATCGCCGTTGAAGAGCACGCGCGCGGTGTGGGCGTGGGCGCAGCCTTGCTCACTCAGGTCGAGCGCGCGCTCGTGCGCGCCGGCACGGCAGAGCTCACGGTGCACACCGCACAGGCCAACTCCGCGGCGCTCGAGCTGTTCTCCAAGCGAGGCTTCCACACCGAGCAGCGCCTGCCTCGCTATTATCGCGGCGTATTCGACGCCTGCACGATGCGTAAACGCATCGCTTGATTGGTGGTCACGCGGCGGAACACAGGCCGGCGCAGCCTTCGGCGTCTCTGCGCGAAGTTCGCGGCGCTTGCGCTCGCTCCGAACCTCAGCCCGACGCAGGCCGATTTGACTCGGCAGCCCGACGCGAAGACGCCTTCCGCATTTCAGAATTGAAGTTTAAACTTCAACATCAACTTTTCGCGCGCACGGGGTGCCAAGCGCGAAGGGCACGGCCGCGAAGGGCACGGCCGCGAAGGGCGCGGCTGCGAAGGGCGCGGCCGCAGAGTTGAGTCGCCGGCTGCTGCCATGCAATGATCGAAGCGGCTTTGCCGCGAGGTAACGGTTTTGCAACGCGCGCCTCGGTGGTTTCGACGGTCAGCAACTGACACTTCCGTCCGCCCCGTTGCGGTCAGATTGCTTGAACGCTCTGAATTCTGTGGTCAATCGCGGTCGCCGCGACCTCCGCGAGGGCCATCACGGTCCATTGCGGATTGACGACGATGGTGCTGGGGAACAGCGAAGCGTCAGCGACCATCAAATTGTCGACGCCATGCACGCGGAAGTCCGGGCGCACCGCGCCGCGGCTAGGATCCGGATCCATGCGCAGGCCGCCCTGAGGGTGCGCAGACATCATCGTCAACCGATCAGGAGTCCTGGCGATCCGCGTTACCTTGTCCAATAAGCCGGCTTGATTCAGCTGCTCACCGGGCCAGAACACGTCCGCCGAATCTGCCAGCGAGCGTACTCCGCTGACTCCGACCCGCTTGGCCCCGGCGCGTAGGTAGCTGCGTACGAGCAGAGCGAGTGATTCGCGAATGACTCCCATCTCGCCATCGGCGATCGCGTAGCTGACGCGCCCGCTGGCATCGACGCTGCCTGTTTGCGGCGACCCAATCGTCGACACGGCCATGCCGAGCTTCCGGTAGCTGGTCATCCAGTTGCGATGCAGCGCGCCGATTCCGGGTACGACGGTTGCCATCAGCGCGGGTGGCAGGAAGGCGTTTTCGAGCACGAATGACTCGTCGGACGGCTTGGACGCAATGTAATGAATCTGAATTCCGGTGTCACCGGGTCGCGCCGGAAGATCAGGCCATTCGGCGACCACTGAGGTGCCATAGTTGAACCCGAGATTCTTGCCCACTTGATCGGCGCAGCTCAGCCGAGACAGGCCGTCATCACGTTGCATGGACTGCAGCAAGACTTGCGGACTCCCCAACGCGCCAGCCGCAAGCACGACATAGTCGACGGGCAGCATTGGCGCTCGCTCGTCTCGCGCTAGTCGGATGCCGCTGACCCGCGTCTGCCCGCTCCTTGGATCGCGTGCTGAAACGAGCGAGTGCACGCTGGTGTTCGCGTGGATTCGCGCGCCGAGCGCGCGGGCATCCTTGAGATACGTCTGATCAACGGACAGCTTGTGCCCAAAGTGGCAACCGTAGTTGCACAGGCCACAGGCGAGACAGCGGTCGCCGCGCTGATGCGGGTCCCGATGTGGATTACTTGCGTGCTGGCGGCGACTCATGGCCGCGTTGCTGAGCGGAACCTCGAACAGCAGATCCTCATTGGCGCAGCCGTTTTCGGCTCGCCACAGGTGTCCCAAGTCGCTGAGTAGATCTTCTTCCGGAGGCTCGAGTCGGAGGCGCTTCTCGACCGCGGCAAGCCCGGCTCCGAGCTCACCCGCGTCGATCCCCGAGCGCTGCCACGCGTCCAGTGTGCGGCGGCGAGGTTTGACTGACATCCCCGAGGTCAGAGCCGTGCCACCACCGACCAATCTGCCCGCCAGGACTTGCAAGTCGAGGTTCTTGGAGAAGGACATTAGTCCATCTCGATACAGAAGCGCCATGCCCGACAGCGTATCCAGAGGATACTCGCGTGCCGTGAATGATGGCCCGGCCTCGAAGACGGCCACGTCGCAAGTCGTTGCTAGTCGCGCCGCGACCACCGCGCCGCCCGCGCCTGAGCCGATGATTGCCACGCGCGGTCGACCGTCATTGGCGAACAGCTGCTCGGTAGGAGTCCAAGCGCCTTCAAGGTGCTTGGCATTGATTTCCGTGATCGGCACACGGATTGGCGGTGGCACGAGATCGGGCGCCGCCGCCAAGATGTGCTCGCGCTTCCAGATTGGAACGTAGCCGGTCAATCTGCCCGTGTCCGGATCGCTGTAGTAGACGAGCACGCACATTTGGCGCAGCGCGCGAAGCAGGTCTCGGCCGGTTGCCACCGGTTTACCGACGCGCCGATTGAGCAATTCGAGAGCATGCCCCAGACGGGTGCTTTCAGGCTCGCAAAAGTCGCGCACGAGGTGCTCGCGTTGCGTCGCGCTCAACGCTGCCGGTCGGCTCCGAAAGCGCACGACGACGTAGGCATGAACGACGTTCAACAGCAGGCGGAACGGCGTGGCGGAGTCAGCGTCGGCGAGCGACTGCAGGAAGCCGTCGCAGCGATCGACGGCTAGGTCGAGCGTGCCCCGCTCCGCTACGGGCTCTGCGCCGACGAAGGCCTGAATGAGCATTCGAACGACCGAACGCTGACGCGGGCTCAGCGGACGAGAGAGGGGGCGCGTCGAGCGGTTCAAGCGGCTTCGACTTTCAATTGGCGGAGCTCGGAGAACGCGCGCTCGGACGCAGCCCGCTGCGCGGGTCGCATGTAGCCGTAGAAAAGGAGATTCAGGGCGATGAGTCGAAACAGCAGGTAGTACTCGGGCACGCCCAAGCCGATGAACAACGCGAGCCCGAAGACGAGCGAGCCAAAGCCGAACCAGGTTCGCCACAGGCGCATCAGACGCGCGGCGTGACGGCGATAGATCTCAGCGGTCGCCTCGGATCTCGCCGGGTACTTCGAATAGCTGAGATCGCTATACGGATCGAAGGCTGCCAGAAACGCGAACTGGCGCGCGCTAAAGTACAGGTAAAGCTGCCAGATGATTCGCTCGACGGCGCTGTAGCGTGCGAGGTCCGCGTGATACCGGGACAGCGCCGTTTCTCGGTCTTCGCCATCCTTGTAAGTGGGATGAGTCAGGCGCACGAATACGTTTTTGTAGTGTTCGAACGCAGTGGTGTGAAATGAGCTCGTCACCGCGGTCGCGGCCACCAAGACTAGGGCTATCAGCCCATGCCACAGTGGCGGCGTGAGCTTGTGCCAGATTATCCACGACGAGCCGACGACGACGGCGATCGAGACTACTAGGTCGGCAATGCCGTCCAGCATACGTCCGAACGGAGAGGACGATTTGCGCATGCGAGCCAATTGGCCGTCGGCGCAATCGAACACAGCGGATGAAAAGACGAGCAAGCCCGCGATCCAGAGTTCGGTCGTGGGACGAAGCAGCATCCACACGCCGCCCAGTGTCCCGAGCGCGATCGAGCAGCACGTAATGAAATTGGGCGAGACAGGCAATGGGTACACCGCCCACGCCAAGAGGTAGGCGAGCGGACGGTGAACCCACACGTCGATCGGCTCCTCGACGTCCAGTGGCTTCAGGCTTTTTAAGTAACCCGTCAGCAATCCCAAGAGTTGTCTCGATTGGCCCGAGCTCTGCGCGCGGTCGCGTGCGTTGGCGCGAGGTTCTAGAAGGTGTGGAGTCGCTGTTCAAGAGTCGATGTCACAAGATGTAACAAATGGGGAAGATTGGGTCACTGTCGGCATAAGCGGGGCAAAATGGGGCAAATAGAGCCGGGCGTGCGCCGCACATCCCCGGCGCGACTCCAATTCTCCGGTCTGCGCCGAAACTTCATGTCGCTAGTCAGAAAAATAGCCAAGTTGCCAGAAGCGGATTGCTGTTTCAGGCTGCCGCGTCGGGATGCGCAAACGAGTTTTCGCGTCGGTGGTCGTGGCGGCGTTCTGGGCGTCCGGTTTGGCGTCCGCAAACGCACCGCCCGCAAGCAACTGGCAGAAGCTGGCGGAGGAAGACGGCATCAGCGTTTTTGGTCGAGAGGTGGCTGGGGTCTCGCTCTTGGCGATGCGCGGCGAGGGCATCGTCAACGCTCCGATCTTGCGGGTAGCTAGCGTGCTCATCGACACTGCTCGAGCGCATGAATGGGTCGACAGCGTTGCGGAGACGAGGACCCTGCGCCAGGTGAGCGAAACCGAATACGTTCAGTGGAACCACGTTGCTACGCCTTGGGTGCTCAAGGATCGAGACTTCGTCTTCAGCACGAAGCTGGAGCTCGACCCCAAGGCGTCGCAGGTCGCGCTCAACTACCATTCCGTGATCGACCCTGCTGCGCCCAAGACGAACTACGTGAGAGGAGAATTCATTTACGGCAAATTCGTACTGACCTCGGTCGACGGCGGAAAGAGGACGCAAGTGCTCGCGGAGCTCCTGTGCGACCCCAAGGGCTCAGTCGCGAAGTGGATGGTCAATATGGTGCAAAAGGATTGGCCTCACAGCACGATCCAAAGGCTCCGGCGCCAAGTCGCCAAGCCAGACGTCGTAGACAGCCCGAAGCTCGCCCAAGCGCTGAAGCAGGCTGGGTACTGACC
>DATHOI010000122.1:0-7108 GCA_035485095.1 Polyangiaceae bacterium
GTCCCCCCTTGTCCGCTGGCGCGCAGGAGATGGCCGACTTCAAGGAGATGTACAAGATCCCGAAGTTCATCCCGGCGACGTTCGCTGCCGGGCAGCACGTCAAAGGCGTGATTGGTCTCGACGGCGGGTCGACCTCGTCGAAGGCCGTGCTCATCGGTGAAGACGGCGAGCTGCTCTGCAAGGCGTATCAGCTCTCCAAAGGCAACCCGATCCAAGACACCAAGGAGCTGCTCGCAAACATCTTGGGGCAAGTGACGAGCCAAGGCGCGACGCTCGAGTGCGTTGGCTTCGGCGCCACTGGCTACGCCGCCGACGTGCTCGAAGAATGCGTGATGGCAGACGTGAACATCGTCGAGACCGTCGCGCACATGATGAGCGCGGTGCACTTCTTCGGCGATGTCGATGTGATCTGCGACATCGGTGGCCAGGACATCAAGGTCCTGTTCATGAAGAACGGCGACATCCAGAACTTCAAGCTCTCGAACTCGTGCAGCGCCGGCAACGGCATGCTGCTCCAAGCAATGGCGGACCAGTTCGGCATTCCGGTCACGGAATACGCCGAAAATGCCTTCAAAGCAGAGCTCGCGCCAAAGTTCTCCTACGGCTGCGCCGTGTTCCTCGATTCGGATCGCGTGAACTTCCAGAAGGAAGGCTACCAGAAAGAAGAGCTCCTCGCCGGGCTCGCGCAGGTATTGCCGAAGAACGTGTGGCAGTACGTGGTGCAGATCCCGCGTCTCGCTTCGCTGGGCACGAGGTTCGTGCTGCAAGGCGGCACGCAGTACAACCTCGCGGCCGTCAAAGCGCAGGTGGATTACATCAAGCAGCGCGTGCCGGGCGGGCAAGTCTTCGTGCATCCGCACACCGGTGAAGCCGGCGCGATCGGCGCGGCCATCGAGACTCTGCGGCGTTACAAGCGCAGCGGCGTCACCCGCTTCATCGGCGTCGAGAATGCGCTCAAGCTCGAGTACGTCACCAAGAACGACGAAGAGACGGTGTGTCACTTCTGTCCGAACGAGTGCAAGCGCACGTTCATCGACACGAGCCGCCCGGACGGTTCTTCCACTCGTTACATCTCGGGCTTCTCCTGCGAAAAGGGCACCGTCGAGAGCAAAGACGCGATGCTCTCGCTCATGGAAGAGCGCCGGAAGACGGCCGCTGCGTTCCCGAACATCGTCAATTACGAGGGCGAGCGCGCTTTCGTGCACTTCTACGAGTGGGCGCCGATGCCCGCCGAAGGCACGCCGATCGAGGACGTGAAGGTCACGAAATCGCTGTTCCGCGTGAAGCGCGAGAGCATCACGCGGCCGTTCCAACGCTCGAGCGAAGAGGCCGCGAAGAAGCGGAAGAAGATCCGCGTCGGCATGCCGCGTGTGCTCAACATGTACAGCACGGGACCGTTCTTCCGCACTTACTTCGAGGCACTCGGCCTCGGAAAATCCAACGTGGTGTGGAGCGACGCGACGACCGAAGAGACATGGGTGGAAGGTGGCAAGTACGGCTCGATCGATCCGTGCTTCCCGAGCAAGGTCGTGCAGTCGCACATTCACAACTTGCTCTTCCACAAGCACGAACCGGAGCGCAACAAGGCGCTCAACTACATTTTCTTCCCAATCCTCACGCACGTGAACAACTTCGTGGTCGACACGCAGGACAACGCGAGCTGTCCCATCGTCGCCGGCACGCCGGATGTCACCAAGGCGGCCTTCACCAAAGAGGTCGACTTCTTCGCAGTGCGCAACATGGAGTACCTCGATCCAGCGCTGTCCTTCGAAGAGCCAACGCTGCTCGCTCGGCGCATGTTCGAGACGTGGAAGGACCGCCTCGGCATCACCGAAGACGAGAACGACCACGCCTGCAAAGAGGGCTGGAAGGCGCTCAAAGCCTTCGATCTCGATCTGCAGGACAAGGGCCGCGCAATTTTGGAAACGGTCGAGGCCGAAGATCGCATCGCGATCTTGGTCCTCAATCGGCCCTATCACGCGGATCCGGGGCTCAACCACGGCATCCCGGATGAGTTCCAGGTGCTCGGTTATCCGATCCTGAGCATTCGCTCGATCCCGAAGGACCGCGAGTACCTCGACCGCTACTACAAGGACGAGCTCGACCGTGGGGTCATCAAGAGCCCGCTCGAGATCAACCACGTGTGGCCCGAGAACTACTCGGTGAACAGCGCGATGAAGGTGTGGGCGGCGGCATTCGCGGCGCATCACCCGAACGTTGCGGTGCTCGATCTGTCGAGCTTCAAGTGCGGTCACGACGCGCCGACCTACGGGCTCATCGCAGACATCATCCAAACGTCGAAGACCCCGTCTGCGGCGCTGCACGACATCGACGCGAACAAGCCGGGCGGCTCGATCAAGATCCGCGTCAAGACGTACGCGCACTCGCTGCGCTTGGCGCAAGAGCGGCTCGAAGATCTAGCCGGCAAGAAGCGCAACTTGGCGCTCTCCATCGACAAGAAGCGCCTCGAATTGCTCGAGCTGAAGAAGGCGCAATTGGCGGCACAAAAGCAGCAAGACCCAGCGATCGAAAAGCAGATCGCCGAAACCATGGAGCGCGTGCGCGGCTACGAAGCGCGGCGCGCCGCTGAAGTCGAAGCGCCGAAGGGCGTGTTTCGTTTGGGACGGAAACAAGCGGATGGCTCGATCGTCGCGATCGATCTGTCCCAGCGAGCAACGCCCGAGGCCGCCCCGCGGCCGAGTGATCGAGAAGAAGCCGCGCCCGCGGCTGAGTGAGTCGAACTAAGTTTTTTTGAAGAGAACCTCGGATTTCACGGAGAAAAGCATCATGACGCAGCAAGTAAACTTCGACGCAGGCGGAACGAAGAAGAAGCTCCCGATCGCAGGTCAGGCGCTCGACATCGACGCGGAGCTGAAGAAGTTCGAAGACGAAGAGCGCGCGCGCTTGGGCATCGCCGTGGAGCAGCAGTGGGTCGAGGACATGGCGAACCTGATGTTCACCAAGTCGGAGAAGGGCAAAATCACCCTGCTCATCGGCGGCCTCACGATGGCGCACGACTACTTGGTCTCCGGCGCCTTCTCGAGCCTCGGCTACAACACTATCCCGCTCGACCCGCCGAACTACGACGCGCTCAGCGTCGGCAAGGAATTCGGCAATAAATCCCAGTGTAACCCGACGTATTTCACGGTCGGCAATCTGGTTCAGTACCTGATTCACTTGCGCGACAAGAAGGGCCTCACCACCAAAGAGGTGATCGACAACTACGTATTCCTCACGGCCGGCGCCTGTGGCCCGTGCCGGTTCGGCATGTACGTCACGGAGTACCGCAAGGCCCTGCGCGACGCCGGCTTCGACGGCTTCCGCGTGATGTTGTTCCAGCAACAAGGCGGCCTGAGCCAAGCCACCGGTGAAGCGAGCGGTCTCGAGCTGAACCCCGCGTTCTTCATCGGCCTCTTGAAGTCGCTGATCGCGGGCGACGTGATCAACGGTATCGGCTACCGCCTGCGCCCGTACGAGAAGGTGCCCGGCTCGACCGACAAAGCCATCGCCCAGGCGAAGGACATCTGTCGCGACGCACTGCTGCACAAGAAGTCGATCCTCGCGGCCCTGCTGCGCGCCAAGAAGATCTTCAGGACGGTCGAGGTCGACCGCACGGCCCCGAAACCCAAGGTCTCCATCATCGGCGAGTTCTGGGCCATGACGACCGAAGGCGACGGCAACTACCAGCTGCAGCGCTTCGTCGAGCAAGAAGGCGCCGAGGCCGACATTCAGTTCGTCACCGCCTGGATTCTGTATAACCTCTGGGAGGTCCGCTTCGACACCAAGTCGCGCGCCGAATTGCGCGGTATGGACAAGAGCAAGTACGGCCTCGCCGGCACCGGCGAATACGGCGTGTTCACCCGTAAAATCGGGCTGTGGGCAGGCAACATCGCCCTCCGCTCGGCGTTCCAGACGTTCGCCTACGCGGGCGGCTTCTACGGCTACCACCTGCCGGACATGGACGCGGTCGCCGAGGTAGCGGCGCCCTACTACAACAACGATCTGCGCGGCGGCGAAGGCCACATGGAGGTCGGCAAGCTCATTCTCAACGTCGTGAAGAGCAAGGCCACGATGACGCTCAGCGTGAAGCCCTTCGGCTGCATGCCGAGCTCGGGCGTGAGTGACGGCGTACAGTCGCTCATCAACGAGAAGTTCCCGGGCACGATCTTCTGCGCGGTCGAGACCAGCGGCGACGGCGCGGTGAACTTCCAGAGCCGCGTTCAAATGTACTTGTTCAAGGCACGCCAAGCCGCTCAGGTCGAATTCGACAAAGCGCTCGCAGACACCGGCCTCACCGTCGAGAAGCTTCGCAGCTTCTTGGCCGACAACCCGCGCTACGCTTCACCGCTGCACAAGTCGGGGCACTACGCGGCCTCGACTTCGGCGGATCTCGTGCACGAGGTTGCTCAAGTGTACGGTAAATCACGCGCGGAGCTGCTCGCACGGAGCGCCAAGGCCTTCTTCACGAGCGCGGCTACGTTTGCCCGCGAAGCGGTGCAGACCGCGCCGCAAAAGGCGAACGAGACCGCGAAGCTCGTGCGCGAGGCCAGCAAGGAGATCTACGAAATTACGAAGGAACAGGGTCCGGTCTTGGCTCAAAACGCGCTCACCAGCGCACGCTCGAAGCTCGGCTCGGTCTTGCCGTTCGCTCCGTTCGCGAAGGCAAACGAAGAATCGCTGCCCGTCGCAGCTGAGTGAACACTCCGCGCGTGACGCGCTGATTGCCCCCGTTGGAGTCACACTCAGCGGGGGCAATCGTCATTTTGCGGCACGACGACGCACACTCGACCGCATGTTTCGCTGAAGGCGCGACGCGCAATGCTCAAAACGAAAGCGTCCCGCCGAGGCCGAGACCGCCACCGGGTAGCGGCACCGGGCCGACGCGCGCCGACATCGGCACCGGAACGGGCTCTGAGCTGAAATGGAAGCCGCTGCCGTTGGTGCCGAAGAGCACGAAGCCCGTGGTGCTGACTCCGGCGCCGACGGCCATCGTCCCTAGGCCCTCGTACACGGACTCAGGCGTGTTGCACGAGCTCGGAGAGCCAACGCTGGAATCAGAGCCGGCGCAGTCATATTCGAGCGCGCCGATGAACGTGACGAACGTGCCGACGACGAACACCACCGAACCGATGATGCCGAGCGCGAGCCCGGTGTCTCGCGTTGCTGAATCACCGAGTTTGAGCGTGTAATTGCCCGAGTAGCGAAGGTGCAGCGTGACGCTCGTTTCCGGCTCGTGCTCGGTCTTTTTTAGCCGCACGCGGTACGTGCCTTGCCACGCCCAGAACTGGCAATCACCATCGCACTCGGCGACGCGGCGCTGTTCGTCACCGAACACGATGAAGGAGCGAGCGCCCGCGCTCACACTCACGAATACTGGAGCAAACGAGCGCGCCGCACCCCGACGGTGATAGGGCGGAACGAGTCCGCCTATCGGGGGGCCAGACGGGCCCGGCGGCATGGTCTCTATTGCCGCTGGCTGTGGTGGCGAGACGGACGGCGCGTTCGCCTCGCTCGATGCACTCGCTGCGTCGGGAGCACTCGCTGCGTCTGGAACACTTGCTGCCGACGGCGGCGGCGGCGGTGCGGGCAACACCTCCGGTGGCGCAGCCTGTGCCTGCGCCTGCGCTCGACCGTGAACGAGCAATGCCCCCAAAGCTACGGCCAGTGACGCCCCCTGCACCCCAAAAGAAAACCGCCGCCTACCCATGATCCCGCCCAAATTATGGCGCCACCACTGATCCCGTCAACACCGCCCGCTGCCTTGACCTCTCTCCCAGCCCAGGCATGCTGCCGGGCGCATGCAACCGCTGCTCGAAAACGAAGCCAAGGCCCCGAGCACAGAGCCACCGAGTGCTTCGTTCCTTCGCAGTTTCAGCGAGCGAGTCCCGGACAAGAACGTCTGGCGCATCTACCGCGTCACGTTTGCGCTGGGCATGGCGTACGGCACTGCGATCTCGGTCATTGCGCTGTTTCTGGACGCACACGGCTTCGGGAAATTGGCGATCGGCAAGCTCGCAGCTTGGTTTGCCGCCGGCATCGTCCTCTTCTCGTTGCCCATGGGCCCACTCGTACGCCGCTTTTCGGCCAAATCCATGCTGGCGGTCTCGCTCTTGGGCTACGCGGCGGCCGTCACGGCCTTTCCGTTCATGCGCAGTTTTTGGGCTATCGCGGCACTGCGTTTCTTCGACGGCGCATGCTCGGTCGGTGTTTGGGTGAGCTCCGAGACCATTCTTTTGTCTCGCGCTGGCAAGGAGAACAAAGCCTTCGTGACCAGCTTGTACGCGATTGCGGTCGCGTGCGGGTATGTCGGCGGCCCGATCGCCGCTTGGCTGTGCACCAAATTCTTGCCGCTCGAATTCGCGTTCATCATGGCGGGCGTGATCGCGATCGGCGCTAGCCTGTACGTGCTGACGCGGCTCGCACCCGACGTCCGAAGCGAGATCGCGGACGACCACCCTCTGGCCGCGATGGCGCGAGACAGCTCTGCGCTACAGCTCCTCGCTCGAATCAAGACGTCTTGCTTCGGAACCTTCGCGTACGGGTACTTCCAGGCGAGCGTGGTGCTCTTTCTGCCGCTCTATCTGATGGAGCGAAAGGGCGTCACGCAGCCGCAGACCATGGTGATACCCGCCTATTTTGCGGGCGGCATGCTGCTGTTCTCGAACTATGCGGGGCGCCTTGGCGACCGCTACGGGCATCTCTTACTGATGCGCATTCTAGGCATCATCGGCATGACGATGGTGCTCGGCTTCGTGTGGCTGGATTCCTATCCCGTGATGTGCGCTGCAGTGTTCGTCGCCGGCGCGAGTCTCGCCAGCATCTCCCCGGTGAGCTTGGCGCTGCAAGGTGTGGTCGCGCACCCCTCGGAATACGAGAGAGGCACGTCGATTTACAATGCGTTCTATGCCGCGGGCATGCTGCTCGGGCCGCCCATCTCGAGCTATTTATTCGAAGCCCGGGGTGGCGCGGTGATGCTCGAGCAGCTCGCCCTGTTGTGGGCGGCGTTCGTACTATTTGCCTTCGTTTTTCGCGCGGACGACCCAGCCACGCTGCGCGCTCGTGCCCCGAGCTAGTGCGCGCCGCGGGTTTGCGCAAACCGACCAACGGT
>DATHOI010000123.1:0-26955 GCA_035485095.1 Polyangiaceae bacterium
AGTCTCGTGCAGGGAACCAGAAGTGAGGCTGGACGCAGCCCTGTGACGGCTCTAGGCGACGGGCGTGTCAGCTGCGCTTCGAGATATCGATCTCGCTGGATGGCTTCCCGGTCCGAATCACAGAGCGCGGCCGAACCACAGCGTGACGAGATCAATCCCGCGGCTTGGTCGCCACCTTCAGAGCCCGGACGATGGCGCGGTCACGGACGAGCGCGAACGCCATGATGACGAAGCCGATGCCGGGGATCAGGGGCTTGCCGATCCAAAGACCGATCAGCGTCGCGACCATGATGATGGGCGTCGCGATTTGGTAGCTCGTGCGGTAGCGCTGAGCGAGCGGATGGACCACGTCGGCATTGCACGAGGGACAGCGGAAACCCTGAAAGCCGAGAAGCGTGAGCTTTGGCGTCACGTCGACGCTGCGCCCACATTCCAGGCACACGAGGGTCTGCTTGGCTTCCTCGCTCATCCCCTGGCCTTTAGCAGAGAACCCGCGCGAGCGCCGAAATTCGGGCGCGCGCGCCGACCTCAATCGGTTGTGGGTGAGGTGTCGTCCGGTGCGAGTACCTCGCGCAGCGGAGTCAAGCCTTGGCTCCGTAAGTAGTCGCGATAGGCGGCTTGTTTCCGCGCGCGCTCAGCGTCGGTCATCGGCGTAGTCGCTACCGACTCGTCAGCGCTCGGGACGTCGACCTCGGGCACGGCGCGCAATGACAACCTACCCGCTTCGTCGCGCGTTGGCTCCGCGGCGTAAATCCCGCGAGCGATCCCGGTGTCGGCGAGGTAGCGCCCGGCGTACGGCGCAGCCGGCTGATCGGCACTCAGACGGGCCGGCACGAGTCGGCCGTCAGTCAGGTCCCGGACGCGAATTCGGCCCGTTTTATCCGCTTGATACAGGCCAGCTACGGCGACTAGCACCCCGAAGAGCAACACACCGGGCCAACGGCGATGCACACCGGCGATGCGAATTTTTTCGTTGTCTCCTTCGAATACGCGCGCTGCGGACTCGACGTGTACGCGCTCTGGAGGTGGCGGCACAGACAGCGGCACGACAGCATATCGCGCAAGATAAGCGCTGAGCGCGTCCGCCAGCTCTGCCATCGTCTGATAGCGCGCTTCGGGTTTTTTCTCGAGACAGCGAGCGACGATTGCTTCGAGCTCTGGGTCGAAGTCGAGCTGTGACCGAGCCTCGTGCAGCGACTTGGGAGCCGCGCTGAGCACATGGCTGATCACCTCGATGATGCTGCTCCCTTCGAATGGCAAGGTGTCCGTGAGAAAATGATGTAGGACGACGCCGAGCGACCAGATATCAGTGCGCGAGTCGATGCTCTGCGGCGTCGTGATCTGTTCCGGCGACATGTAACAGGGCGAGCCGATGCTGTCTTGCGGCCCGGTCATGGCCAATTTGCGCTGGCCGCCGAACTGCTTGGCCAAGCCAAAATCAAGAACTTTCACGATGTCTTTGCCCGGACCGCCGGACCACAGAAACAGGTTCTCGGGCTTGATGTCGCGATGAACGATGCCCAGCGCGTGAGCTTCGGCGAGCGGCTCACAGACCTGCAGCGCATAGCGGACGGCGGTATCGGCGCTGAGCGGGCCCTGGCGATCGACGAGCGCGCCGAGGTCGACCCCCTCGAGGTGCTCCATGACGAGATACGGACGGCCAGACTCGAGCTGCCCGACATCCATCACTCGCACCACGTGCTCGCTGCGCAATGCAGCCAGCGCGCGACCTTCATTCAAGAAACGCTCTACGACGGAAGGCTTGCCCGCAAGCGCGTGTCGTAAGAATTTAATCGCGACCGGCTGCTCGAGCTGCGCGTGCCGGCCGAGACAGACGATGCCCATTCCACCTTCGGCGAAGATGCGCTCGACCAGATAGCGACCGCCGAGGAGCTCACCCTCGGGCACGGGCAACTCGGTCTCCGGCGCGTCATCGCCTTCGTCACCTTCCGACGATCGAACTTCTGACTGGGAAGGCGGAGTGGTGCGCTCTCCAGAGGCGGCAAGCGCGAGCTGCGGCGCTCGGTGAAGTCCAGTGCGCGCAAGTTCTTCAGAGGTCGGGGCTAAAGCTTTCAAGATTGCCCCACTCCTTGCGAGACGCGTGCCTAACTTTTACGACGCCCGCGCGCTGCGACGATCGGGCGCTTCAGTGCAGAAAGCGAGAGCAACCCTTGCAAGCGACCGTTCGTCATAGGGACGAATTGTCACACACACCCGCGCGAGCGGCGCGCTCTGGCGGCGTCCGCTAGGGTAAACGGCGGCTCAGCACGCGCACCGCTAACTGGCGGTCTTTTGATAAGTCCCCACGAGCTCGCCGGTGCCAACCACGTGGCCTTGAATCGCTTGCTCGATGTCCTTCTCCTTCGAGCCGTCGAGCGCGGGGAGCACGCTGTCGAGCGCGTAGAGCTTGAAAAAGTAGCGATGATTGCCCTTGGGCGGACACTGGCCCATGTAGCTCGGATCGCCCTTTTCGTTCTTCGCTTGGTGCGCAGAGTCCGGCAGATTCGCGCCACCCTCGGCGATAGCAGAGGTGGTTGCCGGCAAATCGTAGACGACCCAATGCGTGACTACTTTGGTGGGCGCAGCGGGATCGGGTGCATCCGGATCTTGCACGATGAGCGCGAAGCTCTTCGTGCTGGGCGGCGCGCCACTCCAAGCAAGTGGCGGCGAGACGTTCTGACCTTCGCACGAGTATTTGCTGGGCATCGCTCCATCCGCCGCGAAAGCGCTGGAGCTGAGCGCGAGCTTCACTTGCGATGCGCTGCCATTGCCGCTTCCACTGCTCACGCTGTTCGCGCCAGCAGGCAAGCTCGCCGCGGCGCCTTGATCGTGGCACGCGGAAGCAAACGGCAACGCAATGACGATGAGCCCCAAGAGCGCAATGCTTTGCATGCGGGGATGCTAGCCCGCGCGTTTCCTCGAGCAACACGCAATTTCGCTACGACCGTCAGCTCGATGAAGGCCGATGTCCGGCACTCGGATCAACTGCACAGACAACGCTGCTTGATCCGCTGACGCAACTCGACCGTGACGCGATTGCGCGCCAGCGCGCTGCGACGCGCTGCGACGCGCTGCGATAAGAGCAGAGGCGCCTCACACACGCGGGCTGCGTGGCCACCGTGGTCATTCTCGTCAGCCCGGCCGCGTGCATCGGCTCGCGGCGCGGCTATCATTGAACTGCAGTCTCGAGAGCGTCTGTACGCACCGTGTTTCTCGTGGGTCGTTTCTTCGGACACCCACATCGATTCAGGAGAGGTCCAATGGCCGCACTGCTGAGTAAGGAACGAACGGTCGCAGCCACGAACTACAATCGCTGGCTGATCCCACCCAGCGCCCTCGCGACGCACTTGTGCATCGGTCAGGTGTACGCGCTCAGCGTGTTCAATCTGCCTCTCACGCGGCAACTCGGCATCAGTCACTCGTTGCCGGAAGATTGGAAGCTGACTCAGCTGGGTTGGATCTTCACGATCGCCATCTTCGTGCTGGGCGCCTCCGCTGCCGTGTTCGGGAAATGGGTGCAGGAGCAAGGGCCGCGCAAAAGCGGCTTCGTCGCGGCATTGTGTTGGAGCTTGGGATTTCTGGTCGGCGCGCTCGGCATCCACCTGCATCAGCTGTGGCTCGTGTATCTCGGCTACGGCGTCATTGGCGGCTGTGGCCTCGGCATCGGCTACATCACGCCGGTCTCGACGCTCATCGCTTGGTTTCCGGATCGGCGCGGCATGGCAACGGGCATGGCAATCATGGGCTTTGGCGGCGGCGCGCTGATCGCTTCGCCGTTGTCCGACCAATTGATGAAGCACTTCGCGTCCGCCACCTCGAGCGGCATCCCGGAGACGTGGGTCGTGCTCGGCCTCCTCTACCTTGCGTTCATGATGGCCGGCGCGTTCGGTTACCGCGTGCCGCCGTCCAATTTCTCGCCCGCAGGCTGGCAAGAGCCCCCGGCCAAAGCGCGCGAAATGATCACCCACAGCAACGTGACTCCGAGTGAAGCAATCCACACGCGCCAGTTCTGGCTGCTCTGGGTCGTGCTGTGCTTCAACGTGACGGCGGGCATCGGCGTGCTCAGCCAAGCCTCCGCGATGATTCAAGAGGTCTTCAAAGGCCGGATCACGGCCAGCGGTGCCGCGGGCTTCGTGGGCCTGCTCAGCTTGTTCAATCTGCTCGGCCGCTTCGCGTGGGCCTCGCTTTCCGACAAGATCGGACGCAAAGCGACGTTCGCCTGCTTCTTCACGCTCGGCCCGGTGCTCTACGCGCTGGTTCCTCTGGCTGGAAGAAGCGGCAGCGTTGCGCTTTTCGTCAGCTGCGCCGTGCTCATTCTGAGCATGTATGGCGGCGGGTTCGCGACGATCCCTGCCTATTTAGCGGACATTTTCGGGCCAAAATACGTGAGCGCGGTGCACGGTCGTTTGCTCACGGCGTGGTCTGCGGCGGGCGTGCTCGGGCCCGTGCTGGTCAACTACATTCGGCAATTTCAAGTCGAGCATGGCGTGCCTCAGTACCAAGCCTACAACGCGACGATGTACATCATGGCCGCGCTGCTCGTGGTCGCATTCTTCGCAAACCTCGCGGTCTCGCCCGTTTCGCCCGAGCACGCGGAGCGTGGCGCGCCTGGGCCTCGCCCACGCACACCCACGCCACAACCCGCGCACACCTGAACGGAAGAAACCGCGCACACCTGAACGGAAGAAAAAATCATGGCGACTTCTTCAACTCACGGTTCGAGTAGCCTCTTTGGGCTCGGCCTTGCGTGGCTCGCGGTCGGCGTGCCGCTCCTCTGGGGTGTGGCGCAGACCGTCATCAAGGCGCTGCCGCTCTTCCAGTGAGCGCCAGCCGGAAGCTACCCCGCGATCCCAGCAAGCAATGCCGAGCGCTCGCAAATCAGTAACCGTTCGCGGCCTCCGGCAATACTAGGAAATCACGACCCACGAGGACTCGGCCGTAGACGCTTGGCGTTCGGGCGCAGCACCTTTCGTGCGAAGGTCCCGGGTACTCCCCGAACCCAGGCATGCTCCGGTCAGCAAGGAATCGCTCACGTGACTGAAGGCAGATTTTCCAGCACGCGCATCGCACAGTTGAACCGAGTGATGGAGAAGCACGTCAGCCGCGGCGCACTGCCCGGGCTGGTGACCGCGATCAGCTGCGGCGGCGAGACGCACGTGAACGCCATCGGCAGCGCGGTGCTCGGCGGCAGCCCACGCATGCAAAGTGACTCACTGTTTCGGATCGATTCGTTGAGCAAGCCGATCTCCGCCGTGGGTGCGATGATCTTGGTCGAAGAATGCCGCCTGCGGCTCGATGATCCGGTCGACGAGCTCCTGCCCGAGCTCGCCAATCGCACGGTACTGCGCAAAATCGATGGCCCGTTGACGGACACGGTGCCCGCAAAGCGCGCCATCACGCTGCGAGATCTCCTGACGTTACGCATGGGCCTCGGCTACATCATGGCGCGGTCTTCCGATTGGCCCATTCAGCAAGCGGTGAACGAGCTCCCGTTGTTGAAGGGCTTCTCCAAGCCCGGGGACCGCCCCGCCAACGACGACTGGCTACGCGCTGTCGCTAGCTTGCCGCTGATGCATCAACCGGGCGAAAAGTGGATGTACGACCTCGGCATGGATGTGCTGGGCGTGCTCATCGCGCGCGCGTCTGGGCAATCCCTGGCGGCATTTCTAAGCGAACGCATCTTCGAGCCGCTCGGCATGAAGGATACGGCCTTTCACGTCCCAGACGCGAAGCTTGCCCGCTTGACTGGCTGCTACATGGCTGGCGAAAAGCCGGGCGAGCTCCGACTGCACGACGGCGTCGAAGATAGCGCGTGGCGTCACGCTCCGGCTTTCTGTGCCGCCGCGGGCGGCCTCGTTTCAACCGCTGAAGACATGCTCGCGTTCGCGCAGATGAAGCTGAATCAAGGCACGCATGGCCGCCAGCGCGTCCTCGCGCGCTCGACCATCGAAGCCATGAGCGTCGATCAGATCACGCCCGAACAAAAGCAAATTTCGCCATTTTTCCCGGGATTTTGGACAAATGCCGGGTGGTGCCTCGGTTTTTCGATCGTCACGGGTCCAGATAGCACGCCCGCGCCGCCCGGCCGCTGTGGTTGGGACGGCGGGCTCGGCACATCTTGCTATTGGGACGCGCGCGAACGCTGCGTAGGGGTTCTGCTGACGCAACTCGCGGTGACCTCCCCCGACGCACAAGCGATTCGGCAAGATTTTTGGACATCGCTGTACCAAGCGCTCGACTGATCGCAACCGCGGGTTGGCGCTCCCTGGTTTCATTTCAAATCTGAAGTTTAGACCTAAACATCAGATTTCGCGGCGCGAGAGAGGTGAGCCTCCCTCGATGGCCCCCGCTCGCGTTTCGAAGCGCAAGCGCGCGTCTCGACCGGTGGGAGCTAGCAGCGCGCCGCGTTTACGTGTAAGTCGCTGCTCGGGCGGTAAACGGATTGCCCGGGAGGACGAGAGCCATGGTAGGGCGTGCGAGAAGCGGGGCCGCGGCGAGGCCGCGAACGGAGATGGAGCGGAGGGGCATGGGTCAGGCTGCGGCGACGCTTCGTTCGCTGGGCGCGCTGCTGTTCGCGTGCGGGTTGAGCGCCTGCTCGTCGAGCCCAGGCCAAACCTCCGCTGATTTGCCACACTTTCAGGATCTCTCGAGCGCGCCGCCCGTGATTGCGAGCAGCGCGCGCGCGGTCGTGCGGATCGAGACGGCGATCGCGGCGGGAACTGGCTCGTTCATTTCCAGTACCGGCTTGCTGTTGACCAACAATCACGTGCTCGGCGCTCCCGTATGTCCAATCGAAGGCTGCGCGGTACAGCTCACCTTCGAACACCAGCGGGGCGAGGCTCCACAAAGTCCGGTCGTCGTTTTTGCAGTACCGCAGGCCGTGGATCTAGGGCTCGATCTCGCGACTTTGCAGATCTATCAGCAGCAGGGAGGCCCGGCGTTCGCTTCGCCGGACTTTTTGCAAATCGACTCACGCAGCGCAACCGACCTCTTGGGCGCGCACATTTTCGTCGTCGGGCATCCGGAAGCTTCGTTGAAGCACTGGAGCGATGGCACCGTGGTCGACACCGACGGACAGTGGTTCGAATCGACCGCGTTCACCCTGCCCGGAGACAGCGGCTCACCCACGTTGGACGATCAGGGGCACATGGTTGGGCTGGTTCACCGCGGACCAGTCGGGGAGGACTTGGTCACGAGCAACAGTGTCGACGTGTATTCGCTCGGCACTCCGTCAGCGGCAGTGTTGGCAGTGGCGTCGGCCCCTTTGCCTTCGGGCATGTTGTCCATCAACGCCGATATCACGCTCGAGAACCTGCTCCAGAACGACATGGTGTTTCTCAACGGCAAGGCGTCTAACGCGCTCGTCGACGGTCAGCAGACGAGCGTGGTGTCCGTGCTCGGCCAAGCTTGCGATGCCGCGCTAGCGCGCACGGATTTCGTATCCATCGACGAGCTGCAGGCCGCGGAGGCTCCCTGTTTCGATGCCATGAGCTGGCTCGAGTGTCGCGTGGACTTGCCGCAGCTTCCGCCCAACTCAGTGTGCACGGACACCGCAGCTTGGGCCGCTCGCTTCCAGAAGGTCAGTGAAGCAGCGCGCGCCCTCAACGGCCAACTCTCGCTCGATGCAATCTCATTCGCGATCGCCGAGCTGGCTTCGACCCGGGATGCCGGGACGGCGGCGGCCAGCGCTAGTCTATCGGCTGCTTTGGCTGAAGCGCAGACACCGCTCGACTTCCCGCTCACGCCCTACCTCGCCGCGTTCGGCATCAAAACGTATGCAGGGGTGAGCGTGGCGGACTACGTTCGAAACTACCATCAGGTCGCGCACTACGAGTTGGCTGCTTCGAGCGTCGCGAACGCCGCGGCCTGGCTGTACGACAGTGGCGCATTCAGCAAAGAGGATCTCGGAGGAATACTGAGCGACCTCGACAGCGACCCGAGCGTGAGCCTCGGGTCGAAGCTTTTGGTGGAAGAGCTGCAGTACGACTTCGGACTGCTCAGCTAGGAATCTCTGCAACGACGGCGTGCGCGTCGGGCTTTGCGGGCTGCACGCCCATGATGAGCAGGTACAAGACCATCGAGATTTCGGCGATTGCTGACGGGATGACGACGAACGCGTGAATCTGTTCACCGAAGCCGGGCACTAGGAACGCCGCGAACAGGTCCACGAGGTAGCAAACGCCCCCGACGATGAGCACGCTGCCGAGCCACTTGGGGAACAGCTCCGATTTGTAGGCGAGGTACCCGAGCGGCACCAACCACAAACCAAAGAAGACTTGCGCGATGAGCGTCCCATAGTGCTGAGTGTCGAGCAGGAGCAGCACGAATGCATCCGAGCCCGCTCTGCCGAAGGTGCTCAGGTCGACGGCGCCGGTTGCAACCCGCAGGGCTTCGAACTGGAAGACCGCATTGAGACAGATGATGCCAGTCGCGAGCGCGACGAGCACCAGCATTGCCCTCGCCACGCTCTTGTGCACGTGCTCCAGCAGGATATAGAGGGCCAGGGCGACGGAGACGAAGAACGTCCCGTCTAGCAAGTGGGCGACGACACCCATGCGAACGAGCCCCGCATGGCTGAGCACATTCCTTGCCGTGGCCGTCGCATTTCCCGCGACGTACATCTTGGGATCCACGAATCCCTCGGCGAAACCGCCAAAAATGCCGACGAGCAAGTAGAGGACTCCGGTGAACCTCGCGAGACGCTTTGGTGAATTCATGATCGTTCCGTGCCCGCCTTGGTGAGCCCCTGCGGGTTTCGTACGCGACGCCTCGCTGCGATGCGGCGCCGAAATCCGATAGCATGAACGGCGTGGTTGCCTTGAACAAATCATTCGATCGAATCGCCGATCAATACGATCGCGCTCGACCGACCTACCCGGACTCGATCTTCGATCGCGTGATCGAGCTCGCGGGCATCGACTCGGCGGCGCGCGTTTTGGAAGTGGGGACGGGCACCGGCAAGGCCACGGTGCCGATGGCGCGTCGCGGCTTCCGCATCCTTGCCCTCGAGCCCGGGCCGAGCTTGGCCGAGATCGCACGCGCCCGCCTCGTCGAGTACGCCAACGTCGAAGTGCAAACCGTTTCGTTCGAGGACTGGCAGCCGCCGCTCGACGCGTTCGACCTGGCCTTCGCCGCACAGGCGTTTCACTGGCTCGCTCCCGCAGAGCGTCTCCCGAAATTTGCCCGAGTGCTGCGGCGAGCAGGAACCCTCGCGGTGTTCGGCAACGCCGAAGGCGTCATCGCCCGGCCACTGCACGACGCAATTCAAGCCGCGTACCTGCAGCACGCGCCCTCGCTCGGCGCGCGCAGCGCTGCGCGTCACGCTTACGGCTCCGAAGAAAGTCCGCTCTTCCAAGAGCTCCGCTCGAGCCCGCTCTTCACGGACGCCCACGCCGAATTCACGCGTTGGAACCGAACCTTTTCGAGCGACGACTACTGCGCCCTCTTGGCCACGTATTCCGACCACTCGACGTTGCCGCCAACTCAGCTGCGCGATCTCTCGTCGAGCGTCGCGAGAGCCATCGACGAGCGCGGCGGCACGGTCGCGGTCGAGTACCGAACCGGTTTGTTTTTGGCGCGGGCAGCAGAACGCTGAACCGGCGCGCGTGCGTCTTGCGATTCGCGCCCGCCAGCGTGCCGATTGACGCGCACCGTCGTCGCGCCGCGTCGAACAGGGAAGATAGGGCGTTTCTCTGGGACTTCTGCGGCACCCCGGGCACGGTCGCGACGCTCACGCTCACGCGAACCGGGGCTCATCGAGGACTGCAGGCTTCAAGTGTGCTACCCCCTCGCGTCGAACATGAGCAACCCAGACAACTACGCGATCATCAAATCCCCGGCAAAAGACAGCGGAGCCGCCGCAACGGGGACTCGTCTCCAAATTCGGAGGCGCGGCGCCTCGAACTGGGGGCTACCCGTGCCTGATGCGTTCTTCGACAGCGAAGACAAGCAGTGGGAGGAGAGCATCATCCAAGCCCTGAAACGCTGCGGCGAATCGGTCGAATTCGCCGCGAAGGATCTGGAGCGCCTGCGAGCCGAGGCGAACCGGATTTTGCACCCGACACCTAAGGCCAATAAGTATTCCTGAAGCGGTTGGGTACACGGCAGCGACCGAGCAACCGCTCGCGCTGCCGACCCAAACGTGCAGCGCTGCGATCCAGTGCTTGCGTTCGCGCTCAGCGCTCGGCGCGCTCGAGTCGCGCGAACTCCTCGACGAGAAAGGCCCAGACGGCCGCCACGCGCGGAACGGCGCGTAGTGCGCGGTGACCGACGAGCCAAGACTCCGTGACCGGTAGCTCGCTGACGGATGCAGCGAGCGCGGGCGCGTGACGCAGCGGCCCGAACTCGCGCGCGCGCGCGTAAGTCGGCGGGAGTAGGCCTGCCCCGAGGCCCGACGCGATGGCGTTGACCTGCGCCGTGAAATGGCTCGTCCGGAGCACGACTGCGGCTTCCGAAACGTGCTTCGTGAGCCAGCGTTCGGCTGGAAAGCTCGCCATATCTGCGCCCCAGCCGACCCACGCCACGTCCGCCCAATGCTTGATCACGCCAATCTTCTTGGCGCGTGCCGCCGACATGGCAGGTAGCCAACGGCGCCCACCAATTTTGACGCTCACGAGGTCGCCGGTCAGAGGACGGCGCGTGCGAACCGCTAGGTCTGCCTCTCGCCGCGTCAAGTCCACGAAGGCAATCGATACATCGAGCTCAATCCGGAGCGCAGGGTGCTGCGCTCGCAAGCGGACTAGAGCGGGTGCAACGAACGACTCGGCGAGCCCGGGCGGCACGCTGAGCCGTACTACGCCTTCGGTCGCACGCTCGAAGCCCGAGGCGTCGCGCGAGAAACGCCCATGTGCCGACTCCATCTCTTCTGCGGCAGGCAAGAGCAACTCTGCGCCTTCAGTCGGCAGCAGACCCTCTCGAGTCCGTTCGAACAGTTGGCTGCCCAGCGACTCTTCGAGCGCGACGAGGCGCCGGCTGAGTGTGGACGCATCGAGGCCCACCGAGAGCGCAGCGCTCGCCAGCGTTCGTTGCCGATAGAGCGCGAGAAACAGCCGAACGTCGTCCCAGCGCGCATCGACTTGGGATTGTAAATTTGCAATCATGTCTTGCAACTCTGGGCGTTGTATTGCGCTAGCGCAAGCCTCATGCTGCCGCTCATCAAGCCCTGAGTACAGGAGCACCATGGTGACATTGAATCTCGAGCACGGCATCGGCAGCTTCGAAGTTTGGAAAGCGGCGTTCGATCGCGACCCAGCGCAGCGCGAACGATCCGGCGTGCGTCGTTACCGCGTGTGCCAGCCTGTCGGTGATCCCAAGTACGTGATCATCGATCTAGACTTCGACGACGCTCGAGCGGCGCAGGCGTTCCTCGAAGCCATGCGTCAGGTCTGGGCGAAGGCGCAGCTTTCACCCGGGTTGCTGCGCGAACCGGGAGCAGCCGGCACGAGCCCCCGAGCGCGGCTTCTCGAGCAAGTCGCGAGCCACCAGTACTGAGCCTCGCGCTGCGCTTCGAATCACCCTCCGCACCGAAACCGGAAGAACCGTAAATATGTTGCCAATTTTCAAGGTGATTCACGTCAGTGCCATCTTGCTTGGAGTAGGACTGTCGCTCGGCACTGAGCTGCTGCTGTTTCGCATCGCGCGTTCCAACAACGTATTGGCCATCCGCGCTGGGTTCTCGCTCGCCGCCCCGCTCTCGACGATGGCCATCACGCTCTACCTGGTCGGCCTGCTGCTCGAGTCCGGTTTCATGGGCCGATCTGGTTTTGTACTGGGCGAACGATCTCGCGCTCGCCCAAGCCGAGGGCATCGAAGAGCACTTGATGGGCTGCGAGTCGTGCTCCGCAGAGTCAGCGCGCGTGTCGGCCGTGGCCGAGGGAGTACGCGGGCTGATTCCGCCCGTCGTGTCCCGTGCGGCGCTCGGCCAGCTGCGCGCCCGCGGCGTGCGCATCGCAGAGAACACGTTCGCGCCCGGTCATCAGCCAGTGGTGTTTCCGCGCGGGGTCGATCTGCTCGTTCACCGCCTCGCCGGCTTCGATCTTTCCAAGGCCGAGCGCGTGCGGGTCGCGGTGCGCATCGAGAGCACTGGCGCCTTGCTGGTCGAGGACCCCAACGCGCCCTTCGATGCGCAGGACGGCGTGCTGATCGCGTGCCAGAAGCACTTCGCTGAGTTGCCCCCGGATGTCCTGTTCGAGGTCACCGCGATCGAAGCGACCGGCGCCGAGCGCACCGCACGCTATTCGATACCGCATGCGTTCGAACGCTAAACGGCGTTTTCCCGAGGTGGCGCGTGACTTGCGGCTCATGGGTGTCCTCGCGCGGCGCTGGCTGCACAGGTCACCTATGCAGCCAGCGACACGAACGGCGCAGGCGCCTGCTCAGGTGCGGTTACGTCGCCGTGAGCGGAACCTCAAAAAAAGCCGAGTACTGCACCCACCCTACCCACTCCGATGTATACGAGTGCCCCCGACGCAAGGGGGCACTCTCGCTCGGTGGCTTCTCCGCTCGCATCGGGCGTTTCAGTGACGGACCTCTCGCCGATGCTTTTTGTTGCTCGGACATATGCTGATCGGGCGGAGCGGCTCGAACGCGCGCAGCTGAGGGTGTAGCCTTCGCGGGCATGGCCGGCGCGAGCAAGGAAGCGAACAGCGCGACGTTGCGAAGTGAGCTCGCCGTCGCGGAGCACACGCTGGAATTTGCGCCCGGTCAGGAGCTCATGGGCGGACGCTTCCGTGTCGAGCGCGTGCTCGGGCGCGGCGGCATGGGCCTCGTATATGCGGTGCGGGATCGCGCGCGCGGAGAGACCGTTGCGATCAAGACGTTGCAGCTGGCGCGCGAGCCGACGGCCATTCAGAGCATCAAGCGCGAGTTCCGCGCGCTGATGGACCTCGCCCATCCGAACCTGGTGCGCCTGCACGAGCTGTTTCTCGACGATGAGCACTGCTTTTTCTCGATGGATCTAATCGAGGGCGTGAATTTTTCGAGCTACGTCCGACCAAACGGTGGAGGCGTCCACTTCGAATCCTCTCTGGCCGTCGCCGCCACTACCGTGCGCAGCGCAGGGAGCGAAGCGCCGTCCTCGCAGTCGCGCCCGGCCGCCGTCCGCGCCACGGCGGTCGATCTGGAGCGACTCCGCCCCGCGCTGCGTCAACTCGTGCTCGGAGTCGACGCGCTGCATCGCGCCGGCAAGCTGCACCGCGATCTGAAACCGTCGAACGTGCTCGTGACTAGCAGCGGGCGGGTTTTGATTTTGGATTTTGGGTTGGTCCAAGATGAGCGTGCTTCGCTCGACGCAGCCCAACGCGGTGAGCTGAGCGGCACGCCGCTGTACATGGCCCCCGAGCTGTTCGCAGGTCAGCCGCCCAGCCCGGCGAGCGACTGGTTCTCGGTGGGCGTGATGCTGTACCAGGCGCTGTCCGCCAGTGAGCCATTTTCGGCGCATTCGCGCTTGGCGCGCGCGTTCGGGGAGGCACCGCGCGCCCCGAGCGACATCGCGGACGGCGTGCCCCCAGAGCTGGAGAGTCTGTGCTTGGCGCTCCTGCAGCACAATCAATCCGAGCGCCCGGATGCGTCTCGTATTTTGCGCAGCGTGGGAGCCGAATCATCTGCCAGCGCGCCGCCCAGAGCGGGCGCGGACGGCACAGCCCAACTAGTCGGGCGCGACCGGCAGAGCGAGGGACTGCACGCGGCATTCGACGACTGCGCGCGCACTCGCAAGCCGGTGGTCGTCTTTCTGGCGGGCGTCTCGGGCGTTGGCAAGACCTCACTGCTCGAGCATTTCGCGCACGCGCTTCGGCCAAGCGTCAAAGTCGTGTTGCTTGGTCGCTGCTACGAACGAGAGTCGGTGCCGCACAAAGCCTTCGACGAAGTGATGGACGCGCTCACTCGCGAGCTCGAACGGCGCTCGCCAGAAGCGCGCGCCGCGCTCTTGCCCGACCAGTGCGGTCCGCTGGCTCAGCTTTTCCCGATCCTCCGCCAAATCCCGGAAATCGCCACGCGCTTCGCAGAAGAGAGCGATGCGCTCGAGGCACGCGAGCTGCGCCGGCGCGGCTATGGCGCGCTGGCCGAGCTGCTCGCGCGACTCGCTGGCGGTGATCCGCTCGTGATCGGCATCGACGACTTACATTGGGGCGATCTGGACAGCGCGCGGCTACTGACCGAGCTCCTGACCCAAGATGGCGCGCCCCCGTGTCTCGTGATCGCGAGCTATCGCAGCGAAGAAGCCGGAAGCAGCGCGTGTCTCGCGCGACTCTTGCACGGCGAACCGCCGCTGTCCGCGCTGGCCGACGTACGCCACATCGACGTGACCGAGCTCGGCCCCGAAGAGGCTCGAGCGCTCGCAGCCTCGCTGCTCGACCCGGCAATGCTCAGTTCGGCCGAGCGACTCGAAGCCGTCTGCAACGAAGCGCGCGGCAATCCGCTCCTGCTCCAAGAGCTCGCGAGTCACGATCCCTATGCCGACACGCCGCAGCTCGATCTACGGGCCGTCGTGCGCGCTCGAGTCGCGCGCCTGAATGACGGCGAGCGTCGGCTGTTCGAGTTCTTGTGCGTGGCCGGGCAGCCGCTGAGTCAAGCGGTGGTCAGTACCGCTTTGGGCGCGCCAGAGGACATCTCATCCGCTATCAGCAATCTGCGAGCCGAGCGCTTGCTGCGCGAGCGCACTTCCTTGCGTCCCGACGCACTCGACGTGTTTCACGACAGGATCCGCGGCGCCGCGCTGTCAGAGCTCAACCAGCAAGTCGAGACCGCGCGTCACCGCGACCTCGCGCAAGCCTATGAACGCGCCGAGCCCGAGGCTTACGACGCGCTGGCGCGCCACCACGCGGGCGCGGGCGAGCGCGGTCGGGCCGCGCATTTCGCCGAGCTCGCGGCGGATGCGGCCGGCAAGGCGCTGGCCTTCAACCGCGCGGTCGATTTGTACCGTCAGGCGCTCGAGCATGCGCCGCCGTCGCTCGAACGGGCGCGCGCCCTGCGCCTCAAGCTAGCCATCGCGCTCTCCGATGCGGGGCGTGGCCGCGAAGCTGCGCCGCTATTTCTGAAGGCGGCCGCGCACGCCAACGCGCGGCTGGCGCTCGAATACCGACGACGTGCCGCCGAGCAATGGCTGGTGAGCGGCGAGCTCGAGCTTGGCCTACAGGCCTTGGAGGCGGTGCTGAGCGCGGTCAAATTGCGGCTGCCACGCACGCCGCGCGCGGCGCTCTTCGATCTTCTGCTCACGCGCTTACGGCTCGGGCTGCGCGGGCTCGAGTTCCGAGCACGAGCCGAAGACGAGGTCGCCCCACGGCAGCTGTTGCGCATCGACGCGTGCAAGGCCTCCTGGGCGCTCGGCTTCGTGAATACGATCCAGGGTGCCGCGTTTCAAGCGCGCTTCCTAGAACAAGCCTTGCGCGCTGGAGAACCGAGTCGCATCGCGCTCGGCCTCGGCATGGAGGCGATCTACGCGAGCGCCGAGGGCGGCAAGCGCGAGCCGCGCGTCAATCGCCTGCGCATGATCGCGAGAAAGCTGAGCGAAACCCTGAGCAACCCGCAGCTCCTCGCATTCGACAAGATGGTCGAGGGCCAGTCGAGCTACATGTTCGGGCGCTGGCAACGCTGCACCGAAGCGCTCGAGGCCGCAGAGAAATTGCTGGTCGAGCGCTGCCGCGGGGTGACATGGGAGCTCAATTCGTCGCGCTTTTTCTGGGGCAACGCGCTCATTTACCAGGGCCGCTGGCGCGAGGTCGCACGCCGCACGCAAACCTGGCTGGACGACGCTGCCGATCGCGGGGACGGCTACGCCTCGTCCTCGTTACACATGCTGCGCACCCGTTGCCTCACCCTCGCAGCGGACGATCCGTCGCGCGCGCTCAGGGAGATCGACGCGGCCCTCGCCGAGTGGCGCTCGCCCGACTATGGCGTGCACCGCTTCCTCGCCGACTGCTCACGGATTCAGGTTGCGCTTTACAGCGGTGACGCCGCTCACGCGGTGCGGCTCGTGACGGAGCTTTGGCCAGCTTTCAAGCGCTCGCTCATGTCACGCACGCAAATTGGTCGCATTCACAGCTATCACCACTCGGCCTACGCGCTGCTCGCCCTTGCCGCGGAATCCCCGGCAAACCAGGCGCTGCTCGCGCAGGTCGCGCGTTACGTGCACAAGCTCGACGCCGAGAGAATGCCCTGGGCCGACGCCTTTTCTCAGTATTTACAGGCCGCGAGCGCACGCCTCAGTGGTGATCTCGAGCGTGCGGCGCGCGGGCTCTCTGGCGCCGCGGCCGCCTTCGAAAATTGCCGAATGGTGTTCTATGCCGCGTCTAGTCGGGCGCGTCTCGGCGCGTTGCTGGGCAACGAAGGGGGGCGCATCATGATCCACGAGTCGGAGGCGTGCATGCGCGCCCAGGGCGTTTTGCGCCCTGAGCGCGTCTTTGCCATGATGGCACCCGGCTTCGGCAGTCCCCGCTCGCTCCCAGCCCCCTGATCGACGACTCCGCATACATGCCCTGGACCTTCATCACAATCGAATGGAGCGCGCTCGCACTTGGCGCGGTGATGATCTGGCACGCGCACACGCAAGGCGCGCGTTGGTTGTCGACGTGTCTCTGGGGCATGGCCTTCGGCACCGCCGCGGAGCTCATGATCGTCAGCCGCCCCGGTGCCAGCTACGAATACGGCCAGTTCCTCTTCATGCTCGGCAAAGCCGGGCATCAGGTCCCGCTCTGGGTGGGCGTCGGCTGGGGCAGTATCGTGTATGCCGCCACCTGGACTGCGCAGCGCATGCGGCAGCCTTGGGCATTGCGGCCGCTGTCGGCCGGAGTGCTCGCCATCAACTTGGATTTGTCGCTCGATCCGCTCGCGGAATGCTTCGGGTTTTGGAAGTGGAAGAACGCGCCGCCGCTCAACTACTATGGCGTGCCGTTCGATAATTTCTTGGGCTGGTTCGCGATCGTCGCGAGCTTCGCGCTGTTCACGCGCTGGCTGTTTCGCAAAGTGCCGCCCGGCGTTCGCTGGAGCTCGCTCTGGGTGCCTCCGCTCGGCGGAGTGATTGCGCTCGGCGTGCTCGCCCTCGTGCAAGGCGGGATCGGCTTTCTGTACGACCATTTGCCGGGCGGCCAGACCACGGTGTTCATGGTCGTCCTGGGTGTCGCGGCGCTCAGCGCGTGGAGCTACCTGGTGCACTCGCAGCGCAACCACGCAGCCAATTGGCCGATCGTCGGTGTGCCGCTGTTCATGCACTCGCTCTTCATCTTCTTACTGGTGTCCACACGCAGCTACGAAGCGCCGGCGTTGACGTCGCTCATCGTAGTCTTGCCCTTGAATTGGTTGGTTGGCTTCTTTGGTTATGCCTGGGCGTCGCTCGACACGCTATTTCCGGAGCTGCAAGCGGCGGCCAAATCCAATCAGATCAATCGCACCTAGCGCGCAGCCGACTCTCAGGCTCCACCTGAAAAACCTCATCTTAACGAACGCTTAGCTAGCTTCCCCAAAGACCACGTCCACCGACGGTGTTGTCTCGCCGAGCAACGCGGCGCGCACTCAGTCGGGCTCGCGCGCTAAGGTCGAGGCTCGAAAGGCGGACCGATGACGGCGCAAACCGGACAAAGTTGGAGTCGCGATCCGCTCCTGCGCGGCGCCAGCCTGGCTTTGTTGGCCGCGGTCGCCTTCGGCGCGACGACTCCGTTCATTCAGCATTTCGGCAGAGGCGTCGGCACGGCAGCGGCGGCTGCGCTGCTCTATACGGGCGCCGCGCTCGCCTCCCTTGGCCCCTTCCGCACATCGGCTGACCGCGATCCTCCCGTGAGGGTGGCGCACCTGCCACGTCTATTGCTAGTCGCGCTGATGGGCGCGGTGGTCGCTCCGATTTGCCTCACTTGGGGCCTTCAGCGCACGGATGCCACGAGCGCCTCGCTGCTGTTGAACTTCGAAGCCGTGTTCACGGTCGTTCTTGCTTGGGCGATCCACCGTGAGGCCATCGGCAGACGAGTCGCGCTGGCCTTGGTCGTGATCGGCGCAGGCGGCGTACTGCTCGTCATCGGCTCGAGCCAAATCAATCATGGGGTCGGCATTGGTGCGTTCGCGGTCGTGCTCGCAACGCTCGGTTGGGCGCTCGACAACACACTCGCTCGACCGCTCGCGGATCTGAGCGCCACGCAGGTGGTGAAGTGGAAGGCCGCCCTGGGTGCGAGCTTCAGCTTCATGCTGGCATTTGCCTCGAGGCAGCCGTTTCCGAAGCTGGCGCCGCTCATGGGGTTGCTCGCGTGCGGCGCCACCGGATACGGGCTCAGCCTGCGTCTGTACCTGCTTGCTCAACGGCGCATCGGAGCGGCGCGCACGGGCTCCATATTCTCGGTCGCGCCATTCGTTGGGGCGATAGCGGCGTGGTCCATGGGCGACGGAGCCCCGGGCCCGTGGGCTCTCGCCGCCGCATTTCTGTTCGCGCTGGGCGTGTACCTTCACCTCACGGAAAAGCACGGGCACCGTCACACTCATCGCGCTTTGCACCATGAGCACAGCCACCGGCACGACGACGGGCATCACGACCACGCTCACTTTCCGTCGGTCGTTGGCGAGCATAGCCACCCGCACACGCATGACGCTCGGACGCATGAGCACGCTCACGCGCCTGACCTACACCATCAGCACGAGCACGAATGAACCCAAGCAACCAGGAGCGGGTACAGGGTGGAGCTCGTTCGCGAAAGCGCGCGCTGCTGGTCGGCGTGGCCGCCTTGCTGATGCTGGCGATCGGAGCGGGTTTTCGCTACATCCTGCGTGGAGGCATGAGCGCTCGGCAAACGCCGTCGGCCGTCGAGTCGTTCGTCGCACAGACGTTCGTGAAGTGGAGCATTCCGGGAGCGGCCAAGGCGCTCCGCAGCCCGCTCGGCATAAAGAACAACGACGCCGACGTTGCCGCGGGCCGCGAGCTCTATGCCGAGAAATGTCAGAGCTGCCACGGCTATGACGGAGGTGGCAAGACAGACGTTGGCGGGGGGCTCTTTCCGCCGCCGATCAGCTTGCGCAGAGTCGCGCTCAGTGAGAGAAAACGCACGGACGGTGAGCTCTTCTACTTGATCCGGAACGGCGTGCGAAACACGGGCATGCCGGGGTGGCAGCTCACCGATCAACAGACCTGGCAACTCGTGCTGTTCATTCGCAATCTGCCGACGACCGCTGTGCCGGAGTCCGGAGCGAAGTCGGAGCGCGCCGCAGCTGCGGCAGCCCGGCGGCTTTTCGTCGGCTCAGCCTCGTGCAAGGCGTGCCACGGCGATATCTACGCACGCTGGAGCAAGACCGCGATGGCGAACGTCGTGCGCGACCCGCGCGAGCACGCGGACGCCATCATTCCAGATCTCTCGCAGCCAGATCCATTGCTCACCTTCACGAAAGCCGATATCGCGTTCGTGTACGGCAGCATTTGGAAGCAGCGCTACTTCAAGAAAGTGGGCGACGACTATTTCCCGCTGCCCGCGCAGTGGGACATCATTCACAAGAAATGGCGCCCGTATTTGGCAAAAGACGATTGGTGGGTGCCATTCTATCCCGCAGACAACGCGCAGCGCCCCACGGGGCCCACGTGTGACGGTTGCCACTCGGTGAACTACGACGTCGGAACCAAAACGGTCACCGAGTGGAACGTCGGTTGCGAGCGTTGTCACGGGCCGGGCAGCGAGCACGTGAAGGTGCCGCTGAGCTCGAACATCGTGAACGCTGCTCGCGAAGACTACGTTTCAGCGAACGACGTCTGCGTTCAGTGCCACTCGCAGGGCCGACCACTGCACAATCCCATCGCCGGGAGATACTACGATTGGCCAGTCGGCTATGACGTGACCATGAAGCTCAGCGACTATTGGAAGCTGGAAGAGCACAAGCTCGGGGAGACCTCATTCACCCACTTTGGCGACGGCACCGCGCACAAGAACCGCATGCAAGGCAATGATTTTGCGAGCAGCCTGATGTACACGCACGGCGTCGCGTGCTCGACCTGCCACGACACCCACGGCAGTCCCAACAACGCCGAACTGCGCAAGCCCGCGGCTGTCTTGTGCTTGGATTGCCACGGCCCCAAGTCGCCGAACGGGCCCTTCGAATCGACCCTCGAGGCGCACACTCACCACGCGGCTGGCAGCGCCGGCAGCGAGTGCATTGCCTGCCACATGCCGAAGATCGAGCAGACGCTCGGGGACGTGAACGTTCGCAGCCACACGTTCCGCTTCGTCAGCCCGGCGCTGACGGACTCACTGCATATCCCCAATGCCTGCAACGTTTGCCACGCCGACCAATCCACCGCTTGGGCGCTGAGCGCGTTGCAGAGTTGGGCGGGGCGCTCTCCGTGGCGCGTGAACAACTGATCCGGAGCCACGCCTCAAAGCCGTGCAGCTGTCCCGCTGGAGATCCGCTGTGCAGTTGCCTGTGATGTCGCGGTCGTCGGCAACTGACGCGCTGTCGGCGGTGAGCGGGCAATCCTTGACTCCACGCAGGCAATCTGTCATACGCTGTGTATGACAGCGCGCATCAACGCACGCCTCAGCGCTGACCTCGCCCGCAAGGTCGAGGCGCTGCGCAAGCGCACGGGTCAGTCGAGCACCGAGATCGTGAAGGCGTCGCTCGAGTCGTACTATGCGGCGGTAACTCGAGCGGAGAACCCGGCGGCGCTCCTCGCCGATCTGATCGGGTGTGCGAATGGCCCCGCAGACCTCTCGCTGAGCTACAAGCAGGAGCTGACAAAATCGTTGCTGAGGAAGCGCCGTCGTTGATCATCGCGGACACCGGCTTCTTCCTGGCCTTGGCGAATGCGCGCGACCGACAGCATACCGCCGCGAAACGCGCGCTGGCTGCGTTGGCGGAGCCGCTCATCACCACCTGGCCCGTCATGACCGAGACCTGTCATCTGCTCGCTAATCGGATGAATGCGCATGCTGCAGAGACGTTCGTAGCCAGCGCTGCGCGCGGCGGGTTCGAAATTTTCGCACTGTTGCCCGAGCACCTGCCACGCATCGTCGAACTGATGCGCAAATATCGGAATCTGCCCATGGACCTGGCCGATGCCTCGCTCGTGATCTTGGCGGAGCACCTCGGTAGCGGGCGAATCCTCTCCACGGACACCCGCGACTTCGGCGCCTACCGCTGGAAGGACCGCCGCCCGTTCCAGAACCTCATGGCGCGCTAGCGGAGCTCGGTCTCACCACCCTGACGGTTGAAACCCTTGCGTTGATGGTCACGGATGCCGTCCAGACGCGGCAAAGCCTTCGGCGTCCCAGTGCGAGCTCCCAAGCCCGTCGATTCGCCACCACACAAAGTTCGTACACGTACGTCAATGCCTGGCGCCGCTACGCAAAGAAGCGAGCGCCTTCTACGAGCTCTTCCTGGGCGCGAGCCCCTTTGCGTCCTGGGCGGGGCCCCTCGATCAGCGCACAGCGCGCTGGTGTTCGAGGGCCTTCACCTCGGCGAGGTTCTGCTCTCGCCCAGCGGCTCGCTTGTTCTTGAGCAGCGCACTGCGACCGATCACCGGGATGGACCGCCCGTCGATGTCGAACACCGCACCATCCGCGACCGCCTCGGCGAAGGTGATGCCGTCGGCTCGATTGAGAATGTCGATACGCCGTGGTGGGAGGCCGATTTGCAACACGCCGTCGTACGTGGCGAAGTCGCCCACCGCGACTTCAAACGCTGCCAGAGGGGCGCCGAATGCGGCTAGCGCCTTGTACACGCGCGCGGCATTGTCGGCGTCGGGCCGAACAAGAACGTCCAGGTCCTTCGTGGCGCGTGGGTGACCGTGAAACGCCACTGCATGGCCGCCGATGACCACGAATGCAGCTTCGGCGTCGAGCAGCTCCAGCAGCAAATCCCGAAAGTCTTCGGGGAGCTCGATCATTTGATGGATCGGGGGACGAATCGGATTGGGATTCGATGACGCTCGTAGGAAGGCGACTCTAGGCCTGCAAGGCTCCAGCTCTCCCTCGTCAGCTGCGTCAGCAGAGAAATCGCGGCCGCGCCGCGGAGCGGGCTCAAGTCCGCCTCGACGGTGGACAGACGCGCCTTGTGTAGGACCGTACGCTCGGTCCGCGCCGCTGCGCGCTGTCGTCGTGCCGTGTCCTGCGTCACTCCGCTACCTTAGCATGTTCGCTCGGCGGCGGCGCGGCGGGATGGTGATCCCTTCAAAACGACAGAGACACCGTGACGCTCTGGCTCATCGCTTCGTCAGGCACAGTCACCAGCAGTATAGCGCTGAGCTGGTCGAGCCCCGCGAGCAGGGCGCGGACCGGCGCAAGACGCTCAGCCTCTATTGATGGTCGCTGCGCGGCGCGTGCGTCAAAGCCTTCGGCGTCATGCGACGCCATTCCGCGCGGCGCGCGTCCCCGAGGTTGCGCACGGGCGGGCCGCTCGCCGTGGCGCGTGAGCAACTGATCACGGGATGCAGCAATTCAGGAATGACGGCATTGTCGCGCCTGAGAGGGTGACCAGCGGCACGTCGAAAGTGATGGCGAGATTGGTCGTGCTGCCGATACCCGCGTCGAGCTTAGGGCCGCTGCCCGGCTCGATTGAACCCACAATGCGGGTGGCCGAGATCGAGGTGATCACCACACTGCCGCCTTCGGGCGGCGCCGATTCAGTCTGAGCAGTACAAGCAGAGTCATAGCCAGCAATGGACGCAACACTGGACAGCGAGTACGTGCCTGCAGCGAACTGCGGCGGAGCGCTCGTTGAGGAGAGAGTGGGGATCGCGTTCTGCAGCGTTATCACGCGAGAGCCCGGTTTGTTGGCCGGCGCTTGGTAATAACCGAGCGCGTTCGCGTAGTCGGTGAACACGAGCCCCAACCGAGCCGAATAGGTGGTCCCCGAAAGCGCGCCGGTGGTCACGGAATTGGTCAAGATCCCGTAACCATCAACGATGGAGATCGTCGCACCGGCGACCTCGGTATTGGTCGAGCTCGCAACCCCGGCAGGTGACGCGGCGGCGCCGGGCGCGGTTGGACAACTCGTGATGCCGCTGTCGGGGAAGCCCGTAGACACCCCCGTAGCTCCCGCGCTGCTGTTCGCTGCGCCACCGCTGGACGTAGCGCCTTCGCCAATTTGCCCAGCGTCGCCGCTGCCGACGCCACCCGTGCCGTTGCCGATGTTGCTGGCGCCAGCTGTGCTGCCGCCGAGGTTGTTTCCTCCTCCGCCGGCGCCTGCGTCGACGCTGACACCGCCCGTAGGCAGCGCGACCAGCGCATACGGAGAGAAGTGCGTCGTGGTGCCCGAGATCACCTGCGCATAAGGATCGACGGATGGCGACGAAACAGCCTGCCAAGCGTTGTCGGTGACGGTGTTGACAGCGAATGCGCTTGGCGACTGGCCTCCCAGCTCACTGCTCGTGTACGCGAAGCTGACGGTGACCGGCTTGCTGAATTGCGTGCCGGTGGGCCCCAAATCGTAAGCTTGCCCGACCGAGCCGGGCAACGGTGACGCGATCGGCGCGACCGTGACCACGACCTCGTGATCGAGGGCTCCTGCTGGAATGGACACCGATACGTTGCCGATGCCCAGCGTTCCTCCCAGGGTCCCAATGGGACTCGTGATCGCGCCCATGACGGGTTGCGCAACCAAAGAACTGTCTCCTCTGGCGGGCTCCGATACCGGTGTGCCAGTGAGGGCTCCCGGAGGAGGGCTCGTACTGAGCAAGCCGTTGGTTACCTCGCTGGATTCGGCGCAGTAGTCGACGCCTTGAGCGTCCGCGGCGCAGACGCGGCCCGTGATCCCGAGCACGTTGCAGTCCGCATCAGTGAGGCACAAGTTGCGACAACGGTAGTCCGACGCGCAACCCAGCGGGACAGGGCAGTCAGCTGGGCGCGAGCAGGGTGTGTTTTTCTCTGCTGCCGTTTGACAGCCAGCCGTCCGCCCATCTTCGATGCATGAACCGCCAGGCCCACAATCTGCCGCAGAGACGCATTGAGGGCGGCAGCGCCCGATGGCGCAGATCAGACCCGTCGAGCAGTCGCTATTTAGCGAACACGGTTCCGCGAGGGTAATCGGCGTATGCGAGCTGCTACATGCTGGCGTGCACCACGCGGCGAGCGCAAAGCAGACACCGAAGTAGCGTGTCTTCAAATGCCGGCGATTGAAGCGGACAGACGACTGGGTGATGCCTTGATCCATGAGCCCTCAAAAGCAAAAAAAGAGGATTACCGATTGATAGGCCCCCATACACGAGTGCTCCAATGCGTGCAATCCACACGGCCTACGGACGCGCGGGCCGCCGGGAACTTTGCACACCTAGCCGATGTCGGAAGGGCAATGATCTCTCCCACGGTGCCAGTTGTGTTTGGGCGTCTTCGCTCGCAACTCGGCTGGAAACGCCTTTTGGGCTTGGCTGGAGCGGCCTTTGCCCTGTGGCTCGTGTGGTTCTGGCCTGCGCGGCGTAACTATTACTTCAAGCGAGACCAGGTTCAGTATCGCTTGGATATTCCTTATGCAGCGGGCGGCTCCGATCCGAAGCGACAATTGGATCTGTATCTGCCGCAGGGTGCGGCGCCCGGCTTCCCCATGGTCGTGTTCGTGCACGGTGGCTACTGGAACGCGCTCGACCGCCGCTGGCTGCAACCTTTTTTGGGCGCGCACGGCAATGTCGGCGTCGCCTTCGCGCGTCACGGCATTGGCGCGGCCATCATTGGCTATCGGCAATACCCGCGCGTTCAGCGCGGGGATGAGTCACTCGATGACATCGCGACGGCAATCGGTTTCGTGCGCGCTTCCTGCCCAGCGTGGGGTTGCGGCCCGCTGTTCGTGGTCGGGCACTCGGCAGGCGGTCATTTGGTTTCGCTGCTCGCCCTGGATGATCGCATCCTACGCCGCAACAGCGTCGATCCCGATACGGTTTCCGGTTTCGTGTCGATCGACGGCATCTTCAATCTGGGCGCGTCGCTCGCCGCGTTCAAGCCCGAGCAAGTCGCGGTCATGCGCACGTTGTTCGGACCCGACGACGCCACGCTCGCGCTCCATTCCCCCCTTTCCTACGCACGACGGCAGCACCCGCGCTTGCTGTTCGTGGACAGCACGGACGACGAAAAGGTATGCCGAGACGGCTTTCAAGAGCTGAAAGCGCGCATGGCGGCAGTCGGGAGCCCGGCGCAATTCGTCGAGCTGCCCGGCCTTGGTCACAACGAAACCATCGTCCGTATCGGGATGGCGGATGACCCCGTGATGCTCTCACTGCTTACTTTTATTCGGCGCTAGCGGACGCCGGCCCGCGGGCTGCGGCGCAAATGAACACTTGGCGCGACTTTATTTTGGAGCGCTGTCGATCCAGGCTGGTGTGCTTCGTCTGTAGTGGGAGGTTCTGATGAATTCCGGTCATTCCGCAACGGACACGACAGCTTCGAAATCAGCCGCACTTCGCGCGCGGCTCGCTCCGTACGTCGAAAGCGGCGCCGTGCCGGGGCTGGTGGCGTTCGTGCTCCGCGACGGGCGCGAACAGGTCGAGGCGCTAGGCGTCAAGACCGCCGGCAAGCCCGACGCAGTCGAGCGCGACACGATCTTCCGCATCGCCTCGATGACCAAGCCGACTGCGGCGCTTGCCACTCTGCTGGCCGTCGAAGACGGCAAGCTGCGCGTGGACGAACCAGTCGATCGACTATTGCCCGAGCTCGCGAAGCGCCAGGTGTTGAATCGTCTCGAGAGCCAGCTCGATGATGTCGTGCCGGCCAAGCGTGCGATCACCGTGCGAGATTTGCTCACGTTTCAGCTCGGTTTCGGTATCGTGATGGCGCCGCCCAACAGCTACCCAATTCAAACAGCGACCGCCGCGCTCGAGCTCGGACAAGGCATCCCGTGGCCCGCAACGCCGCCTTCGCCCGACGAATGGCTGCGCCGCTTCAGCACGTTACCGTTGATGCATCAGCCGGGCGAACAGTGGCTGTACAACACCGGCGCGGACCTGCTCGGCATCCTGGTCGCACGCGCTACGGGAGAATCGTTCGACGACTTCTTGCGCGAGCGCTTGTTCGAGCCGCTCGCCATGATCGACACGGATTTCCACGTGCCTCCCGCAAAGCTCTCGCGTTTCACGACGAGCTACGTCGTCGACCCGCAAACTCGAGCGCCCACGCAATATGACGCGATCGATGGCGAGTGGAGTCGCGCGCCGGATTTTCCGGGGGGCGGCGCCGGGTTGGTGTCGACCGGCGATGACTTCCTGCGGCTCTCGCGCTTCATGTCGAGCGGCGGCACCGTGAACGGTAAACGCCTGCTCTCCGCGGACCTGCTCCGGCAAATGACGAGCGACCAGCTAACACCCGCCGTCAAAGCGCGCGGCGGGCTCACGCCGGATTTCTTCGCTCGGCACAGTTGGGGTTACTGCATTTCCGTCGTCACGGAGCGCGACGAGCTCGGTCGCTCTGCGGGCAGCTACGGTTGGAACGGCGGACTCGGCTCGAGCTGGTACGTCGATCCGAGTAAGAACCTCGCGGGCGTCTTGCTCTCCAACTGTGCGTGGACGAACCCGAGCCCGCCACCGCTGTTCCAAGACTTTTGGCGCGAGGTCACCGCATGACGTCGTGGCCCCGCGCGGGCGCAGCCCGCGTTTGGGGCTACCCGGCGAGCGGCTGCCGCGAGCCGGGCCGTACAGCGACGTGAAGCGTTGGGGCAGCTCAGGATCGGCGCGCTAGGCGATACACCGGCTGGATTTCAGTGCCGGCGTCAGCTGCCCCATTTCATTTCAAACCTGAAGTTTAGACTCAATGCCGTTCACTTAAGCGGCGAACCCTACGATATGTTGTGGGGGCAGCATGAGCGATGGGGTCCATATTGTGGTCTCGGTCCTTAACCGAACGGCATTGAGTTTAGACTTAAACATCAGATTTCGCGGCGCGTGAGCCTCCCGCACTTTCGTTGACACGCATCAGGAGAAAACCCGATGCGCAATACACGTAGTGTCAAAACGTACGACCAGGCCTTTCGCGATGACGCAGTGGCGTTCCTGGAGCGGTCGAAGGCCCCTTTTTCGGAGGT
>DATHOI010000124.1:0-3905 GCA_035485095.1 Polyangiaceae bacterium
TTTTGCTTTCGGTTTTGCCATTCGGGAAATCTCCTGGTGAGGGATAAGGACCGACAGAGAGCACCCTTACGCCTTAAAATCCAGCCCCAAACGGCGATCATCGCCCTCGACGGAGCAGTCGCCACGCTCCGCCTCGCGCTGCCGTGCTCCCCATTTCGCTCGGCTCGGTCGGCGTGGAGTCGTATCGATTGGCTCCGAACGCGCCCACGAGGCCGCTGAGGTGCGAAATGCAAAACCTCTCAAATACCCCTGAATTTCCAGGCGAATTGCGCACGAGTGGAGACGCACGCTGGCTCACCTCGAGCGCGGCTCGAGAGGCACCTATGGCCGCGCGCGCGACGATCTCAGCGACCGAAATGCGACGTGCGTTGGGCTCGCGTCGGGACCCTCGCATTCTGAAATTCTTTCGGGCGGCGAGCCCGTCAGGTGAGTCCGGCTCTCACTGTGGCTGTGGCGCGACGGCGTGCGCCGGGGACACATGCCCGCCCAGTGTGGTCCAACCAAGACACCGCGCTTGCCGGCTAGTCCTCCGCGCAGGCGCGAAAAAAAGGCCTTTCAAGGGCTCCGACGGTGCGCGGCTCCGCGGCATGCTTTCTGCTTTCTCACGCACGATGAACTCACGCAACCTGAACGAGAGTAACGCATCTTGGGTCACGGACTACGCCGCAACGGTGCAGGGCTATGCCACGTTGTCTCGCGTCGAGGAGCTCTCGCTATTTCGCCGTTGGCGAGACCACGCGGACGAGCACGCTCGCGATGCGCTAGTGCGCGCGTCCCTGCGACACGTAGTGACCATCGCACGCAAACATCAACGCTACGGCGTGCCGCTCGCAGAGCTCATCGCAGAAGGGAACTTCGGCGTGGTGCGCGCGCTCGCAAAGTTCGACCCGGAGCGCGGCACGTTGTTCATGACCTACGCCACTCATTGGATCCGCGCCCACATTTTACAGTACGTGCTGCACTCCTGGAGCGTCGTCGGCTCAGGCATGCCGCGCTCCAAGTTGTTCTTCAAGCTGCGACGTGAACGCGTAAAGCTTGCTAATTTGGTCGGTGAAGGCGCGTCCGCGGACGCGCTCCTCGCCGAGCGACTGGGGCTCTCCGACGAACGGCTGGCTGTACTGCTGCGCCGCGTGGATCAGCGGGATTTTTCGCTGGATGCCGAAGTTCTCGCGGGCGGCAGCGCGACCCTGGCGAGCATGCTGCCCACGCCCGAGCTGGACCAGGAACAGCGCGCGCTGGCCGGCGAGTTCGGCAGGAGCGCCGAGGACGCCGTGCGTGACGCACTCGCCATCCTGGACGAACGCGAACGTTACATCGTCGAGAACCGACTCCTGGCGGACCGCGAGTCGGAGGTGTCCCTGGCGGATATCGGCAGACAGCTCGGCGTGTCGCGGGAACGTGCACGGCAACTGGAAACGCGCGCCAAACGCAAGCTGCGGGCGTGCATCGCAGCGCGCCCCGATGCAAAGGATTGGCTCGACGTGCCGTCGGCTGCCTGAGCAACCAAGCTCGAGACGCGCCGGAGCGAAACTCCTCGTGCGGGGCGCGAAATATACCCATTTCCAAAAAGAGTGAGCTCGGCCTACGATCCGGAGAAACCAGATCGGGGAAATCATGCCGAGCAAGCCCACCCTCAAGGCGTACTGCGGGGACGCCAAAACTCTTCTCGCATTCGACCTACCGAAGTCCGCCATCAAGAACTTGGCGGGTTTCACCGTGCAGGTTACGCCGGCGGGGTCAGCCTCTTATTACCTGCTCAACTCGTTGCAGTTTCAAACCCCAGGTGACCACGCGCAAGACGCGAAGGAGCCCGCGAATTCCAGCATCAACGCGCCACTGCACAAGTTCCGCTGGCTGCACGTACCGGGCAGCGCCCATCAGGGGGTGACGCCGTTCTACGGCGCCTACACGTACGCGGTGACCCCGCGCTACTTCGACGACAAAGGGTCGTTGCAGGCCATGGACCCGACGCTGACCGCATCGCTTCGTGTCAACGTCGGGCCGTTTCAAAAAAATGGCCTGGAGCTCGGCTTTACGCGCGGCTTCACTCAGTCTGAAGCGTTCGTGCATCACTTCGGGTTGAAGGCGCTGATCAAGCCAAAGAACAATACGCTGCTCTTCGATCTCAGCCAGCAATCGGGCAGCAACGCGGCGGGCCAAAAATACACGTATGAGGACGAGTACACGTGGCTGGGCTTCACGGCGCGCGCAAAAATTCTCGGTATTTTGGCGGACGTGTTGAAGGACGCTTCCTTGTCGATCGACGTGTTTGCGTACGACCTCAACGAGCCGAGCGTGCTCGACAGCTTGCTCAAGCTTGCGAAGCTTGGCCGCGTGCGCATCATTCTGGACAACGCGACGCTCCACCACAGCACCTCGAAGCCGACGCCCGAAGACCAGTTCGAGAAGCTGTTCAACGCTGCAGCCAAGAGCCCCGCCGCGATGTTACGCGGCAAATTCGGGCGTTATTCACACGACAAAGTCGTGATCGTCAAATCCAAGGCGGGAGCTACCAAGGTCCTGACCGGCTCGACGAATTTCTCCGTCACAGGCTTGTACGTGAATTCGAACCACGTCGTGGTCTTCAACGACCCGCAGGTGGCCGCTAAGTACGAAGAAGTATTTCAAGCGGCGTGGACCGGCAACGTAGCGGAGAAGGCGTTCCTCGCCTCGCCGCTATCTAGTCAGAGCTTCTCGTTTTCATCCAAGCAAACGCCAGCGACGGACGTGACGTTCTCGCCGCATAGCGCCGCGTACGCCGAGACCGTGCTGGGGGGGATGGTCACGCGCATCCAACAAGAGGGCAAGTTGAAGAGTGGCGGCAGCGTGCTGTTCGCCGTGATGCAGCTCACACCCGGAACCGGACCCGTATACCCTGCGTTGCAAAAGCTACATGCAGCGCAAAACATCTTCAGCTACGGGATCTCGGACACACCCGGCGGCATCAGCTTGTACACTCCTGGTAAGAAGAGCGGCGTGCTGGTCACCGGCAAGCCCGTCGGCACACAGCTACCACCGCCCTTCGATCAGGTGCCGAACATCGGCGGCGTGGGCCATCAGATCCACCATAAATTCGTGATTTGCGGGTTCAACGGCAAAAATCCGGTCGTCTACTGCGGTTCGTCGAACCTCGCGGCCGGGGGCGAAGAACAGAATGGCGACAACTTGATCGCCATCCACGACGGTGACGTGGCGACGGCGTTCGCGATCGAGGCGCTCGCGCTAGTCGACCATTTCGATTTCTTGGATCGCAACGCAACCGCCGCAAAAAAGGCAGCGCCCAAGAAAAAAACCAAGACCGCAGCGTCGGCCACAAAAGCCAGCGTACCCGCGAACAAGCAACAAGCCGCGCTCAAGGCCAGCTGGTTTTTGTCGACGGACGACAAATGGGCTCAGCCCTATTTCGACCCCAATGACTTGCACTGCGTAGACCGGCAGCTCTTCAGTTGAACGGTCTCAGTGAAGCTTGGGCGCGGGCTTCACCGGTTTGGCTGCGAGCCCAGCCGCTTTGGCACTGGGCTTGAGCACCGCGGCCGTCGCAACGGAGGGGGTCGGCGTAGCTACGCCGCTAGTCGTTCCGGCCGTGGGCGCACACAAGAAGCGTTCACCCTTGTCGTCGAAGCTGCAACCTCCCGGGCAGGGGCGGTTCTTCATGAAATGGTTGGCCTTGCAGGTGAAAAGCGCGGTTTTGTCCATATTGCAGGCCTCTTCACCCTCCGTGTCGCAGGCGTCGTTCTCCTGCGCCAAGGAGTCATCACAGATGAAGTTGGTCTTCTTTTCCTCGGGTAGCTCGACCACTTTGCAGGCGTCCTTGCCACGACAAGTGTTGAGCGCCTGGAACTTTTTGTTCACGCATTTCAGGGCCATCAGCTTATCGCTGGTGCAGGCATAGTCGCCTTCGGTCT
>DATHOI010000125.1:0-2737 GCA_035485095.1 Polyangiaceae bacterium
TACGCGGCGCCTCTGCGACGGGCAAAATCGGTGGTTCGACCTCGCGCTCACGAACGACTTCGCGTTCACGAACGTGCGCAGCGGGCGGTGCTGCCTCGCGAATCGGAGGCGGCACCGGTGCCGGCGCTGCTACGGGCCGAGACGGCTCGTCATGATGAGCACGCTGCGGCGCGCGCGGCGCTTCCTCGCGATGCACGACGGACGGCGCGTGGGTTGCTACGGGCGCCGGATGAGACGGCGCGGAGGGTTCGCTCGCGCGCGGGGCCGCGCGACGCTTGACGACGGTTGGACGAATACGCTCTTCCACGACGGTCTGCTGCTTTTGTTTTTCGATGTGGCGCTTGACGCGCTCGACGACTTCCGGCGGAACGGCACTCATATGATTTCGAACGTCGGGCACACCGACAGATTGCAGCAAGGCGACGAGCGCCTTGTTGTCTAGGCCCAGATCGCGAGCCACTTCATAAACACGCAGCTTGATGCTCATCCAACCTCCGACAACGGGTCAGCGGCGCTCAACTGAGGAGCGCTCACCGACCCGAGCTCTGCAACGACCAACGTATGCAAGAGCGCAGTAGAAATTCCTTCGTCCAAAATCGCGATGACGCCTGTCTCCGGGCGCCCGAGCACTCGACCCAGCAGCTCCTTCGAGCCGAAGCCACGTGCCTTGCCGCCCTTCACGAGCGCTTCCACCCACGGGGTCTCGGCGGCCGCGCGGGCGTCTCCAGCAACCAGCACGAGCTTGACCAGCCCGGCTGTGAATGCGTCACGCACGGCAGTTGAACCTGCCGCGGCCTTGCGCGCCCGAAACGCGGCGCCGATCAACGAATACGCGCGACGCTCGGCTTGCGCACGAAGCGCGGCGGCAAACTCTGCCGCGCTGGTGTGCACCGCATTCTTCATACTCTTCGAGAACCCCCTGGGTAACGCTTTGGCTAGACAGGCAGCGCGCGGGTGAACCCACGCGCCGCGACCGAACCCGCTGCCAGACAAATCCGGAACGGCTTGCCCGTCCGGGCCGAGCACAGCGCGCACCAGTGGCTCGCAATCGGGATCCCCGATTTCTCGACAGCCGGCGCAGGTACGGAGCATCTCGCTTTTCACGCCTTTCAGACTTCTCCCGTAGTCGCAGCTTGGGCTTCAGCGGCCGCCGTGGCCGCGGCGGCCGTCGCATGCCGTCGCGCTTCTTCGATTTCGCGTGCCTCGGTGCTCATGAAGTGGCTGGCACCGACCTGAATTTGACGGGCCTTCTTGATGCCGAGCCCGGTGCGAATCGCGAGGCGATCTGCGTCCTCACGCGCCAGATCCTGGACCGTGCGGTAGCCCGCTTCTTCCAGGAGCTGCACCGTGCGAGTTCCGACACCCGGTACGAAACGTAGCTTGTCCCGCTCGGAGAGCGGTTCGACCTGTGAAGAGGCGCGATGAATGCGGTCGCGGCGCAGCCGTTCCATCGTGCGCTCGGCAGCAACCTTGAGCTCCTGCGCGCGCTCCTCCGAGGTGACACCTTCGATCGTGACGAGCTCCTCGATGGCTGCTTCCGCGATCTCTTCCAGGGCGCGGAAGCCGAGGCGGTACATGGCCTTGGCGAGCTCTTCATCGACATCGTCGATTTCCTTGAGCACGACCAGCGCCTCGTCCTCCATCTGCTTGAACTTGCTCTCGCTGATGATGTCGAGCTTCCAACCCGTGAGCTGCGAAGCCAGGCGCACGTTCTGGCCCTTGCGACCGATGGCGAGCGACAGCTTCTCGTCCGGAACGACGAGCTCCATGCGGTGGTCGGCTTCGTCGACGATCACCTTGTTTACCTCGGCTGGCTGAATCGCGTTGATGATGTAGCGCGCCGGATCACGGTCGAACGGCACGATGTCGATCTTCTCGCCGCGCAACTCTTGCACCACGGCTTGCACGCGCGAGCCCTTGATACCGACGCAGGCACCGACCGGATCCACATCCGAGTCACGGGTCGTGACGGCGATCTTGCTGCGCGAACCGGGCTCGCGAGCCACGCCCACGATTTTCACGATTCCCTCGTAAATTTCGGGCACTTCGGCTTCGAACAGCTTCTCGACCAAGTTCGGCTGGCTACGGCTCAAGATGATCATCGGACCGCGCGACTCACGGTCGATGTTCTTGACGAAAGCCACGATGCGGTCACCGGGGCGATACGTCTCGCGCGGGGTCTGCTCACGCGCGGGGAGCACGCCCTCTGTCTTGCCCAAGTCGACCACGATGTTGTGGCCTTTCTCGAAGCGCCGCACGATGCCGCGGATGAGCTGACCCTGACGGTCCTTGTACTCATTGAAGATGATGTCGCGCTCCGCGTCACGGACGCGCTGCAAGAGCACCTGCTTCGCCGTTTGCGCTGCGATGCGCCCGAAGGTGCTGCGCGCCTGCTTCATGTCGAGCACGGCGCCGAACTCTTTGTCCTGTTGGCGCGCTCGCTCTGCGTCCCGCGGGTGCCAAAACACCTGGAAGCCCAGCTCTTCGCCGATCTCCGCTTCCAGACCGTGCGTGCGCGCTACGTCGAGCGTGATCTCGCGCTCCGGCTGCGTCACCTCTTCGACCACGGTCATGTATTGGAAGAGATCGATATTGCCGGTCTCTTCATTGAAGCGTGCTTCGAGCTCCCGGGTCGGACCGAATGCAGCTTGGGCCGCCTTCAAAATGGCCGCCTCCATCGTCTCGATGAGCACCTTTTTGTCGCTGCCCTTTTCTTGAGCGACCTGCTCGACGATCG
>DATHOI010000126.1:0-4852 GCA_035485095.1 Polyangiaceae bacterium
CGTCGGACAACACTCGATCTGCTGGCGGGCAGCTCGAGCAGCCCTCGGAAGTGAAGAGCTCGACCACGGCCACACCGGTACCCTGCGGCGGTGTGGAGGCGCGTGCGGCAGTCGCGCCGGCGCGCGTCGCGAACGACGTGCCGACCGCTCCGCCACCGCCAACCGCAAGCTGCGGCTCCAGCGCGACTTGCGCTTCGGCTTCCGGTTGCACCGTGCGCGAGCAAGCAAGCGCAACGAGCCCAGCTGCAACTCGAACGACAACGTTAGCCATAGCGCCTGCCCCATTCGGTCAGCGAAACCCCGAGGAACCAAGCGAGCCCAATCGTGAAGTGACCAGCAGCGAGGTGCGAGCGATTCGTCAGTGGGCAGTGGAACAGCAACAGCAAATTGGCGGCGAGCGCCACGGTACCTGCGGCGAGCGCCAAAACTCGAAACGGCACCGCTGTCCCGCGGTGAAACGCCCACAAGAGCGCAAAAGAGGGCACACCAAGTAGGCTCCCGTAGGCAAAGCACGCGAGCGACCGGAGCCCGAAATTGCCGCTGAAATCGGTGGTTGGCACTTCTGGAGCAAACCACAGCAAACACGGCAAACCCCACGCGACGCAAGCCAGCAGCCAGACGCGGCGCGCAGCGCGACGCTCGACGGGCAGAGGGCGGAGAGCCGCGCGCGTGACCAGCGCGAGCAACCCGGCGAGCACGACACCAGCAGACAGGCGAAGCGGAGTAAACGAACGCCAGGGCACGCGCCCAAGCACCAGCTCGCCCAGCAAGAGCAGCGCAACCCCAGCGAGCAACAACGCCCAGCGCACGCGCGTCGAACGACTGCGCAGGTACGCGCGTACGCCGCGCTCACGTAAGATGGCCGACTCGGCGACAGCCAACTGCGCATCGACGCGCCGTGTTTCTGGCACCTCGGGCGCCGCCGTCGACAGGCGACGCCCGAGCAATGCGTCATTGAGAAACAGCTCTCCGCAATGCGGGCAGCATTTCAAATGTTCGTCCACTGACGACCCGGAGGGCACTTCTCCGGTCAAGAATCCTTGGCGAATCTCGGCACAGTCCACGGCTATCTCCGTGGTATGCCGCCCTCGCCCCAAAGGTTACGGCTCGCTTCCTCTCGCGCCTTCAACCCCTCGAGAACCCCCGGAAATCACGGTTCCGGGAGCCTGCTCCCCGACGTGTGCTCGGCGCGGTGGTGTAGAGCCACGGCCTCTCGAAAGTGCGCGAGCAATAATCGATGCCTACTGCTCAGCCCTTCTTGGCGGGCTTCTTTGCTGGAGCCTTCTTCGCCGGAGCCGGCGCGGGCGCAGCTTTCTTCGCGGCTGCCTTCTTGGCCGGTGCTTTCTTCGAGGGCGCGGCGGCCTTGGCCGGCGCCTTCTTTGCGGTTGCCTTCTTGGCAGGCGGCGGAGCCGCAGCAGGAGCCTTCATCTCCCACAGACCGAGCGCGGCACCTGCCGGGTCGATGAAGATCCCGATCGCACCCATGTCGCCAATCTCTTGGTATTCGAGCGTCGCGCGCGCACCAGCCTTCACTGCCTTGGCCATGGTGGCCTTCACGTCGTCGACCTGCACGTACGGCAGCCACGCAGTGGGCGCCTCGGGCATGGGCTTCTTCGTCATGCCACCACCCGTGCCACCGCTCACGTCGATCATGGTGTAGCCGCCCATAGCGGGCAGATCGCCAAGCTTCCAGGCGAACAGGGATTGATAGAACTTCTTGGCTTTCTTCACGTCATCAGTATTGAGCTCGACGTGGGCAAACGGATTGGGCATATGAACTCCTTGTTTCCGCGGGAAAAGTGGGGCCCCGCGCACGAGGCGGCAGACTCTCACGAGGCGCATTCGCGAGCAAGGCACTGCACCGGCACGCGCCGCTGCGATGGCGACGCCGGAGCTCGCCTCAGAAACTGAAACCCGCGGCTCGCCCGCAAAACGTGCCCGCGACCGCGTTTCCGTTTTGATTCACGGCCAGCGCGCAATCCGTAGCGGTGTAGTCGAGGGGCGGGTCGTACACGGTGCCGGTCAGGGTCAGCGAATCGCTCTGGATCATCAGCGCGGTGGGCGCGGTGGGCTGTTGGGCGAGCGTGCCAGTTTCCGTGACCAGGCCGGTCACGGTCACGCTGAAGTTCTGATCGGCGGTGGGGTCGGGCGGCGCCGCGTACGAACAATTTTTGAACTCATAACTGAGCGCAAGGGTGGAGTCCCCTTGGTCCGCGTTGGACTCTGCATCGCCGAACACGTGCACCGAGCCCACCCCTGAATCACCAAGGGGCAAGCACGGCTCTGTCTTGTCTTGCGCACCGACGGGTTGCCCCATCACGGTGAGGTTGAAGGCAAACTTCATCTCCAAGCGCAGCGCGAGCAGCGCGACGCCGTCTTGGCAGCTCTGATCGCAAGCTGGCGCTGGGGCGGGCTTGGCGCCCACGCCGCTACAGGCGAGCGACACGAGCGACACGAGCCAGCACGTGGAGCGAGCGCGAAACGTGAAAGCGATGAGTGGCTTCATTTTCAAAAACCTCCCTCGATGCCCAAGCTCGGGATCGTGATTGGGCCAATAGTCTGAGTTTGACATCCCTGTAGGGTGCACGTCGTGGAGATGGCTTCCTTACTCAAGGTGGCATTCATCCACTCCGCGACGAACGACAAATAGGCGCGTGGCCCGAGCTGCCAGCGCTTCTCGAGCCGCAAATCCAACTTGAAAAACGGGGGTAAGCGGGTGGAACTGGGGTCGGTCGGGTCCGGCGCTTTGGGCAGCCCAGTGTAAAAGGTGGCGCGCGTGCCAGCTCGCCAATTGCGCCCGAGGTTGTAGGCGATAGCAGCGTTCAACACGTGTGTGCGGTCGAAGGTAGCCACGAATTGTTGGTTGCCGAAGGTGCGGATCGAGCGCGACAAAGTGTACGACACGAAACCACCAACGCGACTAGTCAGGCGACGTTTGAAGAACAACTCGAGCCCGTACGCTTCACCATTGGTGCGCGCTTCGAGCGCGCTGATCGTGTTGTTGCTGCTGCCGCCGGCATCTGCCCCTTGCCCGCCGCCACCACTGCGATCCGTGCCCACCTTGTTTTGCATGAAGCGTGGCCCGCACGTGCCGCTGCGACCAGACGACGGCGGGGCACCAGGATCACCCGCCAGCGTATCGTCAGGGAACGAGCCGGGCGGGCAACCGTCGACCGTCATCTGCGTCGAGCCAAGCGCGTCACTCATGTTGAAGAAGCCATTGTGAAAAACGGTCGCCGTCGCTGTCGTTGCGTCACCAAAGTCGTATTCGACGCCGCCGCTTTGTTGCACCGCTAGTTGCAGCCCGCCCTGCAATCCGCCAGGTTGAAAGCCGGGCAAAGGCACGACGAAAGCGGGCGGCTGGTGCGCAATACCGAAGGTGGACAAGAGCGTGAGCCGCGGCGTCACCTCGAGCCGCGTCGAAAAACGCGGATCCACCCCGACCGCGGAATTGCCCTCGGACGAATAATAGTCCAAGCGCACACCCGGGATGAATTGCAAGCGGTCGCCCAAGTTCAAGACCAAGTCGGCGTGCGTGCCCGCGGCGAGATCGGTGCGCGTTGGAAAAAGGTCGGCTGCGCTGGTCTCCGCCGGCCCGAGCTGGCTCGTGTCGAACTGCACGTCGTAGCCGTCGAGTTGGACGTCCGATCCGAAGCGGAACAGCACCTCTGGCGCAACGCGCAGTGTCCCTTCCGAGCGCGTGCCGATCAGGCGATCGCGCACGAAGCGATTGTCCGGCAACTGCGAGAGATCGATGCCGCCCGTGACTGCGACCCGCAAGTGTCCTTCTTCCGAGAATTCATGATCGTAGCGCACGTCGACGCGGTGAAATTGCGCACCGAACAACGTGAGCGTTTCCGTCGCTGTTCGCTCACCCAAAAAGTCGTAAGAACCGAAGGAAAATACGCTGAGCGTGTCCTTCGGCGTCAGGGCATAGCTGAGTCGCCCTTGGTAGTCCCAATAGTCGAGCTTCACGTCCGAAGACAAAAGCGAGAGCAACCCCGCGGTAAAGGAGTAGCGCCCCGCCAAGAGCAACTCTCCGCGGTGCTCGTCGAACGGCGTCTCGACCAACGCGCCCGCGTCGAAGAAGCGCAGGTTGTATTCGCCGTGCAGCTCGGGCGCAGGCGGCACGGTTTCGCCCGAAACGATGCCGCCGCTGAAACGGCCGAAACGCGCCGGGTAACCCCCCGGATACAGATCAACGCGATCGATCAGCGCCGGGTGCACCACCGACGGCCCGACGCCAATGTGAAAGAGCAGCGGCACGCGAATGCCATCCAAGAAGTAACCGACGTCCCCAGGCGGAGCACCGCGAACGAAGAAGAACGGCAGACCCGAGACAATCGGCGTCACGCCCGGCATGATCTCGATCGCGCGAAATGGATCACCGAACGTGCCCGGGATTTGCCGAACCTCGGCACGCGACAGAGACGCCGTGCGTGAGGGGTCCATTTTCACACCGCGCACCTGGATCTCCAGCGGGCCGGATGTTTTCGGCGGAGGGGACTCGAGCTTCTTACCGGGCTCTGGCGACGTGCTCGGAGCTGTCTCTGGCTCGGGGGGCGGTGGCGGGTGAAACGCCACTTCGAAGCGGATACGCACTCGCACGGGCACCCCGCCACGCGTCGCCGGCAGAAAATGCCAGGTCAGTGCTGCGCTGACCGCGCGGCTCGAAAATGGTTCGTTGCTCTGATTCGGCGTGGCCGCGCTCACCGAACCATCTCGCTCGACGGTCAGTGTCAGCACCACGTTCGCGTCGCCGGTCGCGCCCTCTGGATAGGCGACCGCCAGGTCCGACATCGGCCGCGGCGCGATCGTTGGTTCGACTGAGTGCGCCGCGCTCGGCGTCGGC
>DATHOI010000127.1:0-5310 GCA_035485095.1 Polyangiaceae bacterium
TGCTCGTCGCGCACGATGAGCTGGCCGCTCTCCAGCTTGAACGTGGCGTGCACCGCCGAGATGCGCGGCTCCGCCAGCGCGATGCCACATTGGGCCGCGTCGCGTCCGGCGCGCATCTCTTGGCCCGAAAGCACGGTGAACACACCCGCCGAGCACTGCAAGAGCGCGCTCGATGCGCTGCCACCGTAGGGGTTGGGCGGCGGAGCTTGCGGCGCTGGTGCTTGCCCGCCGTAGGCCTGTCCGGGTTGGCCAGTGCCGTACATCAGCTCGGGGCTGACGCCGGGCGAGTGCTGTCCCGGAGGCGGCCCATAACCAGGGGGCGGTCCGTAGTTCGGGGGTGGCCCGTAACCTTGGCCGGGAGCGCCGTAGCCGCCCGCGACGACCGGCGCGGGCGGAGCGCCGCCACCGCCGCCGCGCCTCTTGCCGCCGCCGCTGCGCACGATCACGACGATCAACAGCGCGATCACGACCAGCGCCAAGAGCCCGCTCAAAATCAAGATCAACGGCAGCGGCTGCGTGGTGCCTTTGAGTTGGATGATGCTGGTCGAGGTCACGCCGCTCGTGCGGTGTGCCTTGTTGTCGTAGATCACGAGCCGGACGACGGCTTGGTCGCCCGAGCCCGCGAGGATCTTGTCTTTGTCGGGCGCCTCGAAGGACGCGAACGTGTCGCTCGCCTCGACCGTGTTGCCCTTCATGCCCATCGCGATCAATTGCTGTTGCGCGCGCTTGGCTTGATCGAGGTCGGTGCCCGCGAGGCCAGCTGGTAACGGTTGCCCCGACGGCAGGAAGTACACTTCCGCGCGGTCCTTCTCGCCACCCCAGCAGAAGTCACCGTACACTTTGAATGGGCCGCTCGGGTACACGCCGCCCTGGGATTTCGCCATTTCCTGCGTGTATTGGATGTTCACGTCGAGCGGCCAAGTCGACGGATCGATGCCCACGGGCACGTCTTTGAACGTGTTGTCGCCGAGGATGGGCGGCTTCACGTTGTTGAACACGAGCTTGAAGCTCTGCGTCACGGAAGGCGCGACGCACGACGCACGCCACTTCACGATGTGCATCTTCGAGAAGCGTTGGCGCACCGTGCTCACGATGGCGTTCGAGCGATTGCCCTGGCCCTCGCGCATCACGGTGAAGAAGCCACCGATCTCGGTGTTCGCCATGTTCTCCATGAATTCCTGGGAATTTTGGCGGAATTCATCGTACGTGTTGGGCGGGTACCAGACGCTGATCACCGGCACCGGGGCCTTCGGCAGCGCGGTGTTGTCCTCTGGGAAGCGCCCGCCGGTCAGGTATTGCTGCAGTTGCAACGCGCCGGGTCCCGTGGTCGACGGATCGGTTCCGCCGAAGCCGTCCGAGAGCACGACCATGGCTTGGTGCAGCGGGATGCTGACATCGTCGCCGACGTTGCCGAGCGCGCCAAAGCCGTCGGTCGCAGCGGTCTTGATGATCGTGAGCAGCGACCGATTGCGACCCGAAGAGGCGTACGTCTCGTTGCTCGCGTTGATCAAGCTGATGACGCGCGCCTTTTGCGGGGCGCTGACCCACTTGGAGTCCTTCACGACCTGGCGATCGTTGAAGAACATCACGTTCACGATGTCGTTGGCGCCTAGGCTTGCGACGAGTTGTTGCGCGAGCTGCCGCGCGTCCTCGAAGCTTCTACCCATGCGGCGATCCGCGTCGACCAAGATCAGCCAGGCGGTGCCCACGCCGGGTTGCTGCAGGCTCTCACCCCAGGACGCGTCGCTCACGAATTTGGCGGGGATGTCCGTGCCGTCGACGGCCACCGTGAAGATCGCGTTTGCGGCCGGAAACGGGAACGGCGAGTACAGCGCGAACGGCTTCTCCAAGGCTTGGCTCATGCAGTCGAGCTGGCCGTTGCCCGTCAGCGCGGCGCACTCCGCGGTGGCGTCACTCACGCGCTTGCTCTGCGACACCTCCACTACGGTCGTCAGGACCGGGTTGCCGTTCTCTTGGGCCGCGCGCGGGTCGACGCGCAAGATCTTCGCCTCGGGCGAAGCGAGTGCCGAGAGCGCAGCCAGGAAAGTAACCAGCATGCAAGCCGACGCAAGCAGCGCCTTGGCTCCCAAATTCTTTCGGGACTTGGACGAGTATTCGAGTGAAGGCTGCATCACTGGCCTGTGTGTTTCGAGGTTCGCTTCGAGGTTCACGGAGAGAGAAGAGCAGTTCAAATGATTTTGACGGTGACGTTGAAGCCACCGAAACGCAGCGTGTCGCTGTCGCGGAGCTCGTATTTCTTGCCGCGTTCGAGCGGTGCGTCGTTCAGGAAGGTCCCGTTGGTGCTGCCTCCGTCTTCGAGCTTGATGCGGCCAGGACGCGCGGACGCATACACGGTCGCGTGGCGCGACGAGGTCGTCGGACTATCGACCTCGATGTCGAGACCCGCGCCCGCGCCTTTGCGACCGATCACGTTTTGTCCCTGATAAATCGGCCAAAATACGCCAAATTCGCTCTGGTCGTAGCTGACGAAGAAACCGGCGAGCGCGCGGATCGCGCCCGCTTCGACGAGCTCCGGATCTCGACCCGGACCGAGCGGTGCGGCAGGCGCAACTGCTGCCGCTACCGGTGGCGATGACGGACCGGTGGGCGCGGCGGCGGGCGACTGGCTGCGCCGAACCGCGGCCTCGAATTCGTCTGTCGTGGGGGGCGGCGCGGTCGCCGCGAACACCGACGGATCATGGGAGTGCACGCCAGGCGGTACGGCAGCGTTCGGCCATGCGGGCGCTGCTTGTTGAGCGGGTGCCGGCGTCGGAGGTTGCCATGGCGCCTGAGCTTGCTGAGCTGGCGTGCCGTAAGCTTGCGGTTGAGGTGCGCCGTACGCCTGCGGTTGGGGCGCGCCGTAGGCTTGCGGCTGAGGTGCGCCGTAAGCTTGCGGTGGAGCGTACGCCGCTTGCTGCGGCGGCGCGTACGCTTGTGGCGGCGGCGCTCCATAGCCTTGCGGCGCGGGCGGCGGAGTGCCGTAACCAGGCGGCCCGGGCGGTGGCGCTCCCGCGCCGGAAAAGTCAGGCGCCACCGTGGCGCTGAAAGGATTCATGCCTTCGGGTGAGCCGAAACGAGCTCGGTCATCAGCAGGAGCAAAGCCGCCAAGGGGCGCAGGGGCGAAACCGCCTTGGTCTGGCGCCGGCGGCGCCCACGCGCCCTGGGGTGCGGCGGGCGGCGCGCCGTAGGCTGCCGCGGGCGGCGGCTGTTGTTGCCAGGGTTGCGGCTGGGGCGCGCCGTATGGTTGCGGCTGCGGTTGCGCTCCCCATGCCGGCGCTGGCGCCGGTTGTGGCTGCGGAGCTGGAGCAGGCTGCGCAGCTGCCGCGGCCAAGGGGTTGCCGCAAGACAGGCAAAACTTGCTGCCGGGCTGGTTCGAGGCGCCGCACCGCGTACACGCGATCATGTGAAAAACTCCCGAGCTCGAGCTACGCCGCGCCCACTTGCACGGCCAAGCGACGGGAGCATACCCGGTTTGGTGCTTTTGCCGATATCTCGGCGGCCACCAAGGCCGCCGATTTCGGGCATTGGCTCCATTTTGCAGCCACTCCGCGGCCCGCTTGGCCCGGGTTTCATCGGGACAAAGCCCCAAATATCCGTCCGAAAACGCAGAGCACGGCCCGCGAACGCCTGCGCCGCGATACGCGGTTGGCGAGAGCTCCGAGTCTGGTGAGCATCGGCCGCCGTCGGCCGAATGGCCGCGACGCTCCGGCGCTCAGCGGTCTTTTTCGTCTTGGATGCGGGCGGCTTTGCCCGACAAGTCGCGCAAGTAGTACAGCCGGGCGCGGCGCACGACGCCGCGCGAGACGACCTCGAGCTGCTCGATACGCGGCGAATTCAGCAGGAACATGCGCTCGACGCCGATGTTGAAGCTGACTTTGCGGACGGTGAACGTCGATTGCAGCCCCGCGCGGTGTCGCTTGATCACGACGCCGCGGAACACCTGCACGCGCAGCTTGTCACCCTCGACGATCTTGTAGTGCACTGCGACGGTGTCCCCGACGCGAAACTCCGGCAAATCCTTGCGGAGCGCGGCAGATTCGAGGGCATGAATAATCGAGAGCGTCGCCATGGTGATCCTGTACCGATCCTGAGAAGCTGCGTAACGGGGTAGGGGCGCGGGATTATGCATCCCGAGAACTCCCCGTCAAGCAATTCTGGCCTCCGCGGCGGCGTCTCCGCTTGACGGGACCTGGTTTGGCGGCTAATCCGCTCCCGCCATCTTCGGGGTTCGCCCCGGCGCCCGCTGAAGTGATTCAGCGGGCTGGCTAGAACGAGCAGCTCCTGCTCATCGTAATGCGGCGCCGAGCTTTGGCACGGAACCGCCACTTACCAGAAGGTCTTTCTCTCCATGAACCAGAACCCCGGCGTCATCGGACGCAAACTCGGCATGACTCAGATTTTCACGGAGGACGGCACCGTCATTCCGTGCACCGTCGTCGAGTCGGCCATCACGGTCGTTGGCAAGCGCACTCAGGCGAAGGACGGCTACGACGCGCTCGTCGTCGGTTCGGGTGAACGGAAAGAGAAGCACACGAGCAAGGCGCTCGCGGGCGCCTTCAAGAAGGCGAACGTGACGCCGCGCCGTACGCTGCGCGAGCTGCGTTGCAGCGCCGAGTTCGCCGCGACCTTCGAGGTCGGCGCGGCAGTCAAAGTCGATCAGCTGTTCGAAGAAGGCCAGTTCGTGGACGTGCAAGGCGTGTCCAAGGGCCGTGGCTTCACGGGCGTCATGCGCCGCCACAACTTTTCCGGCAACGTGCGCACGCACGGTACGCACGAGTACCGCCGTCACGGTGGCTCGATCGGTACCAACATGACGCCGGGTCGCGTGAAGAAGGGCATGAAAATGCCGGGTCAGCACGGCAACAAGACGGTCAGCGTTCTGAGCCAGAAGATCGTCAAAGTGGTCGCCGATCAGAATCTGATCCTGATCCACGGTGGCATCCCCGGCTCGCGCAACGGCCTCGTGTTCGTGCGCGGCGCCATCAAGCGTCGCGGCGGCAAGCCAGCCGCCAAGTAAAGCGATACTTCGTGCATGAAGACGTGGCCACCTAGCCCGCGTCTTCAGAGCCGTCTCGTGCTGCTGCCGGCGGGGTTCCGGAGATCCGGATTCAGACGGCCTCGGCGGCCGCCTTTTGCCGATGCGCAGTCGTTGAAGATTGCGTTTCGCTCAAATGCGGCACACTAGCGTGCTGAAGCCAAGATTCAGCACGCTCACGAGACAGAACCGTGGATGAGTACACGAAGCCAAAGCCCCGGAAATTTCTGGGGTCTCGCCCGTCGGAGCCCCAGATATTTCTGGGGTGTTTGACT
>DATHOI010000128.1:0-2640 GCA_035485095.1 Polyangiaceae bacterium
CTGTCCGCGAACACCACGAAGCGACCGCGCAGTCCCGGGCGTGCCCCGACGCTCTTCGGTAGCTCACCGTAGACGACGACCGAATCGGTGCCCGGCGGGATCTGCAGGCGCAGCGCCTGAGCCGCGTCCAAGGTCGGCAGCGAAGCGCGGTGCGGCTCGCCCCACTCGGGTGTGGCAGCGGCGATCAACACCTGCCCCGGCGCCGGCCCCGCGGCGCGCGCGCGCACGAACGCACGCACCCCTCGCCCATTGCCGCCGGGGGGAATAGTCAATGTTACCGCCACGCCGAGCGCGCTCTGAGCGCGGAGCCGCGCGAGGTCGCGACCGTCGGGACCGCCCACGTGCTCCAAGATCTTGGCGCGCGCGGCGGCCTCGAGCCCATTGGGCAGTGGATCGGGCACGCCCATGAAGCGAACTAGCGGCGGCGCGAGGGCTTCCTCGGTCTTCAACGTGACGAGCGCGTTGACGAGCGCCACGCGTGTCGTTTGCGAACGCTCGTCGGCCAAGGCCTTGAGCAGCGAGCCTTGACCGAGCTCACCGCCGATATGCGCCAAAGCGTCGGCCAAGTAGGGGCGCAAGCGCACGTCGTCCAGACTTTGCACGAGTGGCCAGACCGCGTCCTTCGAACGAATGTTGCCCAGAGCGGCCGCGATCTCGCGCGACCGCGCAAAATCACGGGCCGCGGGGTCCATCCACCAGGCAATGAGCGTCTTTTCGCCGCGGCCATCAGCAGTCTCGGCGAGCGCCAGCGCTGCCAGGCGGCGTGTGGCCACATCGGGCGACTTTTCGAGCTCGAACGTGAGCGGCGCCCCCTCGCCCAAACGCGTGAGCGCGAGCGCAGCGTAGCGCCTGACGACCTCGTCTTCGTCACGAGCCACGGCCAAGCGCAACGCGGCCTTGGCCTCCGGTCGCTTCAGCTCGAAGAGGAGCTCTGCCGCCTTACGGCGAATTGCCAGATCGGCGTCGTCGAGCAGCGCGGCGATTTCCTCGGCCGCGTCACCGTCCCCACTGATGCCGCGCAAGATGGCCGGGGGCCAGCCCTTCCCCTCGGCGCGGAGGCCGTTCTGCTCGTAGCGACCGTGAGAGGCGCCGAGCTCCTTCAGCCGCGCGCGCAGCTCGGCAAATTCCGATTGCTTGTCGTTCGAGATGTCGCGCGTTTCAGCGGGGTCCGTCGTCAGGTCGAAGAGCTTGCAAGCGCCTAGCTTGCGGGCGCAAATCAGGCGCAGCGAGCCGTCCGCGAGCAGCGTTTGCTCCTCCGTTTCGGCGAGCGCGAGCCCCTTGCCTTCGGCGCGCTTGCCAGCGAGCAATGGGCCGAGATCTCGACCGCGCACGCGCGGCGGTTTCGGGATGTCGAGCGCCGTCAGCAGCGTCGGCAGCAGATCGATCGTCTGCACGGGCTCGGCGATGCGCCGCGCGCCGAGCACTCCGGGCGCCGACAGGATCAACGGGACTCGCACTTGCTCTTCGTACACGCTGGTGCCGTGGTAGTGCCCGCCGTGCTCACCGAATTCCTCCCCGTGATCGGCCGTGAGGATCACGACGGCGTTCGGACGCCGCGCGCGAAACGCCGCAACCAAAGCGCCGACCGTCTCGTCAGCGAAACGGATCTCGGAGTCATAGCGGTCCACGTCGCGATCGCCGAAGGGAAATTCAGGGTGATTTTCGTACGGCTCGTGCGGGGCGAACAAATGCACCCAAGTGAACAAGCGCTTGTCCGGGGGCGCGCTCGCCAGGTAGCTCGTGACCTGGTCGATGCGGCGCTGGCCCTCGGCGAACTCCACCCAGCGATACTCGAAGCCCAAAAAGCCGTCGCGAAACGTTTGAAAGCGATCCGGATCGATGAAGAACACCGCTGGCGGATAGAACGCCGCCGTGCGGTAGCCGTAGGTCCGAAACAGGGCGGCCCACGTGTCGGAGTCCTGAGCCACGCCCTGCAGCAAGAGCGGGCGCATGTATTTGCCCGTCATCAGCGAGGTCACCGAGTAGGACGTGTGCGGGGTCGGCGCGTAGGCGTGCTCGAACACGACCGAGCTGGCCGCCAACGCGTCGATGTGCGGGGTGGTCGGCCGCGTGTAGCCGTAGCTGCCCAAATGATCGGCGCGCAGCGCGTCGATGCTGATCAGCAGAAAATCACGTCCACCGAGATCGAGAGTGCGACTGGTGCTCTCGGTCGCCGAAGCCACACAAATGGCGTGCTGGGCGCGTTCGCTGGGCGACAAGGCGTCACAATCGACGGCGTCATCCGGCGCTGCCGGCGCGATGCGTGCGGCCAGATCCACCGCCCGACCGGCGAGCGGTGCGCGTTCACTGACCAGCAGCCGAAAATTGTCGAAGCGCGATAAGTGGCGCGCCGAGGGCAACACCGCCAGCGCGAGCAGCCCGAGCAAGGCGAGGCTCCAGGCACCCCGAGGGATACCGATTGCGCGCGACAGCGAGCGCGCAGGCGCTACCCCGAGCGCGCGATCGAGCGCTTCCGCTGCCAATGGCGCCGTGATCAGCGCCAAGGCCGCGAGCGCGAGGTGGAATGCCGGGTACAGCCGGACCAAGACGAAGCGATTGACCAGCTCGGTCGCCACACCAGCTCCGACGGTCAACGCGAAGCACAGCGCCGGGCGCGCACGCAGCAGCCGGCTGCCTACC